>JBBSSE010000109.1:0-7748 GCA_038242375.1 Chitinophagales bacterium | reverse complement strand
TTGAACTTGAAGCAATTATTGCTACGCAAGAAGCGATTCTGGAGAAAGAGAAAGTTGGATTTATTGAAAAAGAAAAATCACTCCAGGCTTTGCAGCAGGCATTTAATGAATTAAATGATGCTGTTCGTAAAAAAGAAAATGAAAAGAATTTAACGGCGCAGAGTTTACAATACCTCAAAGAAAAGGAAACCAGTTTAAAGGATTTTTTATTGAAGGCGGAAGGCCAGTTGAAAGGGATTGATGAAAGCATTCAGTTTACAAAATCTCAAATAGGAGATGAAGCGTCAAAGCTTGGAGAACAGAAAGATTTGCTGGATGAACTGAGAAGTAAATCAGAAGAAAAACGAAAAGTATTTGACGAAAAAAGAAATGCGTCTGATGTCTTACGTCAAACGCAGATATCCCTGCAACGGAATCATTTTGAGGCCGAGAAAAAAGTGGCTGTTGCAGATACATCTATCAGCAATTTACAGCGCACGATTATCCAGATAGAACAGGAACAAACTCAACGTGTGGATTCACTTGCCAAACTTGAAGTGGAGAAAAAGCAGAAAGAAGAAGATCTGGATGAGAAGAAAAATACGTTGGCGCAATTAAAAAAACACAACGAATTTACCAAAGAGAAAATTCTTGAAACGCAGGCCGGCCTGGAGAAATTTAGAGCAAAACTGGCCGAAGAAAACCGGTTATTGGATTCAAAGCAGAATGAATATGATTTGCTGAAAAGCCTGGTAGATAAAATGGAAGGATATCCGGAAAGTGTAAAATTTTTACATAATAATCCCTCATGGAATCACACAGCACCGTTACTTTCAGATATTATTTATGTAAAAGAAGAATATCGTGCGGCTGTAGAAAATGTGCTTGAACCATATCTGAACTACTATGTTGTAGAAAATTTAAATGAAGGAATCACCGCTGTTCAATTACTGGACACACATAAGAAAGGAAAAGCAAAATTCTTTCTTCTTGATCAGTTGAATGAAGTGGAAATGAAACCGGAAGCTGCCGTTACCGGAGCATTGCGTGCAATGGATGTGATTGAAATAGAGGATAAATACAAACATCTCGCGGCCTATTTATTAGGGGATGTGTTTATAGCTGAAGATGAAGCGGCTTTGCAAAATAGTAACGGTCACGTGATGTTGCAGAAAGAGGGGAAATATGTAAAAGGAAAATATTTTCTGACTGGTGGAAGTATAGGATTGTTTGAAGGAAAAAAGATTGGGCGTGCAAAAAATCTGGAGAAATTAGCTGAGCAAATTTCCGTGCAAAGTGAGAAGGTAAAGGAGTTGAAAGCGTTAATAGCTCAAAAGTCCGGAGAGGTTGTCGCCTTTAATGAGCAGTTAAAGGAAAATGCTTTGCAACAAACGCAGCAGTCAATTAATGAATTAATTAATGCGTCTTTTTCTATCCAGAATAAGATGGAAAATATCCTGCACCAGAAAGGAAATGCAGAAAGAAAACTGGAAGAAATGAATGACCAGTTAGAGGATAATCAAACAGCTATTTATGAGACGCGCAATTTACTTGAAACACTGGTTCAGCACGTAAATGAGCATGATGCAAAAATGAAAATTGCTGCAGCAGATTTTGTGGAATCTGAAAAAGCGTTTACGGAAATAAACAGTTTGTTCAATGAAAGTAACCTGCAATTGACCCGTCAGCAAAGTAAAGTGAATGCGCTAAACCAGGAGCTGGAATTTAAAACACGCCAGTTTACAGATCTGAGTAATCAGAGTGAAACAAGTAAAAAACAATTAGCGGAATCTGCTGAGAATATTGCTGTTACTACTACAGAATTGGATAAGATCGGGGAAGAGGTATTGTCATTATTTAAGAAAAAGGATGATGAGGAAAAGCAACTCAATGAGGCAGACCAGGCATACTATAATTTCCGAAGCCAGTTAGGCGAAAAAGAAACCGCTTTACGCCTGAGACAAAAAGCCAAGGAACAAACGGACGTATTATTAAACGAAGTAAAAGATCAATTGAATGAACTAAAACTTCACCTGGCAGGAATGAAAGAAAGATTGCATGTAGAATTCAGGGTGGACCTCGATGATATTTTAGATGAAGAACGAACGACAAATTTACCTTCAGATGAATTGCAGGGGAAGTCTGACCGGATGAAAAAACGCCTCGAGAATATTGGTGAAATAAATCCTACTGCCATTGAAGCATTCACAGAAATGAAGAAGCGGTTTGATTTTATCGGCGAACAAAAAAATGATCTCGTTACAGCCAAAGAATCTTTAATGCAAACCATTCAGGAAGTAGAAACGACGGCAAATCAGAAATTTCTGGAGACATTTAACAAGGTAAGGGAGAATTTTCAGAAAGTATTTAAAGCCTTATTTACAGAAGATGATACAGCGGATATGGTCTTAATAAATCCGGATGATCTTGCTGAAACGGGCATTGATATCATGGCAAAGCCAAAAGGAAAAAGGCCTACCAGTATTACACAGTTAAGTGGAGGAGAAAAAACCCTGACAGCAACAGCTTTGTTGTTTGCAATCTATTTAATTAAACCGGCCCCGTTCTGTATTTTGGATGAGGTGGACGCACCTTTGGATGATGCGAACGTAGGGAAATTCACTCAAATGATCCGACAGTTCAGTAAGGAATCGCAGTTCATTATTGTAACGCATAATAAGATGACGATGGCTTCTGTGGATGTTATTTATGGTGTGACCATGCAGGAACCCGGCGTAAGTAAAATAGTACCTGTAGACTTTAGAGGATTGACTCACCAGTTTGTGAATTAGGAATTGTTTGCGGATAAATTTTCTGCGTTAACGGCGCATCGTAGAGACGCAATGCATTGCAGCTCTACTGGTTCTTTATATTCTATATCTTCATCAGGGTTATCGCCTCAGCCTTATTCGGCATATTTAACCAACCCCGCATTCCACTTTTGCCCTAATAAAAAAACACTTTGCCCTGGCTAAAAAAATACATATATAGGCACTAATAAAAAAATCCTTTTCTTTTTCATAGCCGAGCTATTTATTTAGTTACTACATTTCTAAGTACAACTCAAAAAGCCAGTTGTTTTTATTTTTGAAAATGGTTTATTGATCACCTGATACTATCCATCTAAACAAATGGCAAACTTTTGGCTACCTCACTTTCATTCAATTTTACCAGGGAATACATAATCATTGATTAATTTTTTTATGAAAGAAAACGCCGGGCAGTCCTCCTATAAATCAAATCTAAAAGTCCTTTTAACGGCAGTTTTCCTGGTACTGGGATTATGGTTTGCTTACCAGATCATGAGTATTATTTTTTTATTTTTCCTGGCTGTAGTGCTGACGCTTATTTTAAATGCGCCCACTATGTGGCTTGTAAAGAAAAAGTTTCCCCGGACATTAGCTGCTCTACTTGTATTTTTAATTATGCTGATCTTTTTGGGAGTGATCGGTTGGCTGGTTGTTCCTAAAATACTGGAGCAACTTGGAATTCTTTTTAATAATCTTCCACAGTACTATGCAGATGTAAAAACCAGTTTATCCTCTCATCTCACAGATTATCCTCTGTTGCAAAAAAGAGTTCTCTCTGGTTCTGCTTTTGAGGAAGGAATGCCATCTGCCATGATGCTCGTTTCCAACGTTGGGTATTTTTCTGCGTCTATTATCAGCAGCATCTTTCTGCTTATTATGTTTTTAAGTATAGTAGCATACATGCTCATTAGTCCGGAACCGCTTATTGAAACGTATCTTACTTTTTTTTCAGAAAAAAATCGTCCAAAAGCAGCCCGGGCACTGGCAAGATCTTCCGTTATGATGACTGGTTGGATGAAATCGAATTTGATCGTAGGGGCTATAGAAGGTACTGCTATTTATTTTTTTCTAACTTATATGGATGTTCCAGGCGTTTGGGTATGGGTCGGACTTGCCTTGTTTGCAGAATTTATCCCGAAACTGGGTTTGTACATCATGATGATCCCCCCGACTTTAATCGCACTTTCTATTAGTCCTTTGGCAGCTCTCTGGGTACTGCTTTTTTATCTTGGTTTAACGGAATTAACGGGCGATTTTGTCATTCCCAAGGTACGGGCAACCACTATGAATCTTCATCCTATCTCATCTATTATCGTTATGCTTGCAATGGGACTAGCTTTTGGTTTGATGGGGGTTTTAATAGCTACACCTTTGACCGCGTTCATCAAAGCTTATTATGAGGAGTTTTATTTGTCTGGTGTATCTAAAGCGAATATCAGGGAAGAGGTGGATTTAATTTTAGAGAGGAAAGTATAGACGGAATTAAATTTTACCAGTACATTTTAGGATCAATTTTAAAGAAAAACTTTTTTTTAAAATGCATCATATGAATGTTTTGATTATAATTCCTGATAATATTAAATTTGTTTTTAGCATAAGCTATAATTCTTATGTTTGAGAAACAGCATTTATTCTTTATGGATAAAAAAGACAAAAAAATTGAAAAACAAACAATAGGAACTTTTATAGATCCATTAACCGATTTTGGTTTCAAGCACTTATTTGGGCGCGAACCCAGCAAAGAATTGCTAATCGATTTTCTTAATGAACTTTTACAAGGAAAGGAATTGATAATGGAATTGACTTATGCCAAGAATGAACGATCGGGAATGAGTCCTAAAAGTCGCAAAATGGTTTTTGATCTTACCTGCACAGGCAAAAACGGCGAACAATTTATCATAGAAGTACAGAGAATCCGGCAAAAATTCTTTAAGGACAGAGCGGTCTATTATACTTCTGGCTTAATTCAGGATCAGGCTCCGCAGGGGAGTAATTGGGATTATTCTTTGAAAAAAGTTTATTTTATTGGGATAATGGATTTTATTCTGGATGATTCTGATCTAAAGGAATATGTGCATTGGGTGCGATTAACTTATGATAAGACAGGGAAAGAGTTTTACAGGAAACTGGCCTTTATATTCATAGAAATACCTAAATTTACAAAGAGTGAAAAGGAGTTACAAACAGGTGTAGATAAGTATTTGTATATTTTGAAAAATTTAAGCGGATTAAATAAAATTCCGACAATTTTAAACACAAGGATATTTTCAAAGTTGTTTCATATAGCTGCGGTATCCAATTTAACAAAGGAGGATTATATGAGTTATCAAAAAGACTTAAAAGCGCAATGGGACGAATATGCGATAAAAAAAACCATGGAAGACGAGCGTGAAGAAGAACGTAAAGAATCAATGGAAGCTATTAAAAAGGCATTTAAGAAAGGAGAAGAAAAAGGAAGAGAAAAAGGAAGAGAAAAAGGAAGAGAAGAAGGAAAGGCAGAGGTTGTTAGAAACTTACTCTCCGGAGGAAAGTTTTCAGTAGCAGAAGTTGCAAATTTTGCAAACGTTAGTGAATCTTTTGTGCGTAAGTTGAAAGATCATTGAACTTAAATGAGTTGGTTTTCTGGCCAATACAAAGGAGCCTTTTGTTCATAAATTAGTTACTTCAAAATAAACACTATGCAACATTTATGGCCCGTACTTTCTTACGAGGAAGGAAAAGATACATTTACTACCGTTCATATGTGGACGCAAATCGTTGGAAAAATAAAACTGTCGATTCTGCCCTGGGTGAACCATTCCTGGCATGTAACTCTCCATATTACTCCGAATGGGCTAACTACTCAAACATTACCTTTTAAGGATTCTTATTTTCAGATTGATTTTGATTTCGTGCATCATCAATTGAGGATATTTACCGGCAATGGAGAAAATAGGCAGTTTGGGCTGGAGAATATTTCGGTAGCAGGTTTCTATAAAAAGATTTTTGAAAACTTGGATGAACTTGGGATTGATGTTAAGGTAAATCCTGTGCCGTCAGAAGTTGTAGCTCCGATTCCTTTTTATAAGGATGAAACGCATCATACATACAATGCTGAACAAATAAAAGCGTTTCATACTACTTTATTAAAAACACAAAAAGTATTTTATGAATTCAGAAGCAGATTTCGCGGAAAGTGCAGCCCGGTTCATTTTTTCTGGGGTGGTTTTGACCTGGCTCTTTCCTTTTTTTCAGGTAAAGTGGCACCTGCACATGTAGGTGGAATACCCGGAATGCCGGACTGGGTTGCAAAGGAGGCTTATGACCGGGAAATAAGCAGTTGTGGTTTTTGGACAGGTAATGAAGCCTATCCGCATCCGGCTTTTTATTGTTACCTGTACCCCGAACCGGAAGGATATAAAACAGCTAAGATTTTCCCCCCGGAAGCATTTTACAATAAGGACCTGGGTGAATTTATTTTGCCTTATGAAATTGTTCAACAATCAGAAGAAGGGGATTCATTATTATTGGAATTTTTATCTACTACCTATAATGCAGGGGCTAACCTGGCTCATTGGAACAGGGATCTTCTTGAATTTTAAATTGAATTTGAATCAATCCCGAAGTTTAATCCTGAAGTTTAAACACGAATTTCAGGCACGAATTACGCGAATGAAATACACCTGAAAGCTGATACCTGATACCTGATACCTTTTGAAAACACGAATTTCAGGCATGAATTACACAAATTTTTCTATATTTCTTTAAAGTTATTCCTTTCAAAACACAGGCCGTGGCTGGTTAGAGTACTAAAAAATAAAATGATGGAACAAAATGAAATTTGCGAACATATTGCCGGTATAAAACATTTAAAACTTCCGAAGGAATTGGTTTGTGAAGAGTGTGTAAAGATTGGAAGCAATTGGTCACACTTGCGCACTTGTCAGACTTGTGGAGTTACATTATGTTGCGATGATTCTCCAAATATTCACATGACCAAACATTTTCATGAAACCAATCATCCGGTTGTGATTTCCGCTGAACCGGGAGAGAAGTGGATGTGGTGTTATGTTGACGAAATTTTTAAAGAATATGAATAGAAACTCCGGAACAGATAACAACAAATGCGTATTTCTGTTACACAATTTCCTTTTTCTTCCTGATAATTCTTAAACGAAACTTGCAAAATTTAACTGCTGCCAATAACTATTTGATCTCTTTCAGACACCTTGCAATCATTTCAGTTGCCTGATCAATATGTGTCAATTTAGTTCTAAATGATAAAATGGCTATCCTGATAACGTATTGTTTATGTATAACTGAGCTACTTAAAAAAATACTTCCATCTTTATGAATCAACTCCATCAATTGTTTGTTTTTTTCGTTGGAATCTTTTTCAAAAGGATACCAAAAATAACTGATGGACAAATCCGGTTCAGGTCCCACTCTGAAACCCATTCCGACCAATTTTGTTCTGAAATAATGGAGCAATAAAAACTTCTCTTCGAGACTGGCAACGAAGGGTTCCACGCCATGCAATTGCAGCGGCAGCCAAAGTCGCAAACCTCTGAAATGTTTGGTTAATTCAGGAGAAAGATTTGCCGGGCTATTGGTAATATTTCCACCTTCTTCCGCATCCTGCATATAACTGGCGAGATAATGATTGGAATGAAGCATGGCTTTTTCATCCTTGATCAAAACTGCTCCTAATCCATAAGGCATAAACATGCCTTTATGCGGATCTACGATGAGAGAATCAGCTTTTTCAATTCCTTTTAATGTATCTTTTTTGGAAGTTAAAATAAAAAATCCTCCATAAGCAGCATCCACATGAAACCACATTTTATTTTTAACAGCGATATCTGCTAATTTATCTAAGGGATCCACGGCACCGGTATCAGTTGTTCCCGCAGTACCCACAACCAGGAAGGGATTCAATCCGGTAGCGATATCCTTTTCAATAAGTTCTTCCAGCGAATC
>JBBSSE010000108.1:0-7750 GCA_038242375.1 Chitinophagales bacterium | reverse complement strand
TACCAGGCTTTTTTTTTCCAGCTTCCTCTTTTTCCAAACCTTCTTCTTCTATACTTTTCAATGTATGAATAGACAGATTGAATTCAAAACCAATCAGGACAACCAATGAATTTAAAAATATCATGACCATGATGACCATGATTGTTCCTAATGATCCGTACAATAAATTATATCTGCCAAAATTATTTACAAAGGAGGTAAAACCTATGGTGACAAAAATGCTTAATAAAGTGGCGATGACCGCTCCGGGAGAAACCATTTTCCACCTTTTAGTAGTGGAAGGCGCATACCTGTAAATGAAAGCGAAAGTGCTGAAAATTAGCGCGATGATTAATAGCCATTTTCCCACGAGAATCACATATTTCAACGTGGTATCTTCAATACCTATCCAGTTTAAAATATTAATTTGTAAAAGCAACAGGAAAAAATAAGTGAGCAGAAGTCCAAAAAGCATTAAAGTTAATTTGATCGCTTCCCATCTTTTCTTTAATCCTTTTATGGTTTCAAATCCAATGTAATCTTTATTAAAAGAGCGCATGATACCGATAACTGCATTGGAAGCAAAAAATAAAGAAAGTATAAATGTAAAAGAGATCAAACCGAATTTAGTTCCGTCGATTAATCCATCAATAAATTCAATAACCTGCTTATTATAAACTGTCGATGGAATAATATTGTAGATCAGTCCATGCAGTTCATGCTTCAGATCAGATTTAGAAATGAACGGAAGATTTGGTATAAGCGTAAAAAGAAACAATAACGTGGGCGGAATAGACATGATAAAGTTGTAGGCAATGGCCGCCGCTTTTTCTGTCAGATCCGGGACATAAAATCCCTTAAAAAAATGTTTTAAAACTTCATAAACAGAAATGTTTTGAAAGCCGGGAGGGAACCAGCTCTTGCTTCTTTCTCTCAGGTCACCTAAGAAATGAATTTTTGAAAATATACCTGGCTTTTTTTTAGACAATTTTTTTTGATTTATTGCGAAGCTTCTTTTTCCTGTTTGCTCTTAATTATTTTATTCAATGCATCCTGGTAAGCCTTTGCATAAATAAGATGCTGTGTATAATTGGTGGCAAAATCAGAATGACCGGAAAGATCCGCCCTGGCCACAAAAAATAAATAATCGGTTTTGGGTGCGTCTAATACAGCATCAATCGTTTTTATAGATGGTGTACAAATCGGACCCGGTGGTAAACCGCTATTTCTATACGTATTATAGGGTGAATCAAATTCGAGGTGTTTGTGGTAGATCCGTTTTAAACCGAAATCCTTCATGGCAAATTTTACCGTAGGATCTGCGCCCAGTCTCATTCCCTTATCCAGGCGGTTCATATATACACTGGCTATTTTTCCTTTATCATCCTGCATATTGGATTCTTCTTCCACGATAGAAGCTAGGATGTAAATCTGTTTTTCACTTAAAAGAAGCCTTTTTGCTTTTTCTGTCCGTTCTGTATTCCAGAAATTTTCCTCTTCTTTAAAAAGTTTTTTGAAAATATCCTCCATCGAGGTAGTCCAAAAATAGGTGTACGTATTCGGAATGACGGCAGTCAGAACCGTATTGCTATCCACATTAAAGGGTAGGAGAGAGTCGTTATTGCTTAAGAAATCAATTGCTTTTGTGGAGTCCAACTCAAAGCTTCGCGCGATTCTTTTAGCCAGGTCCTCTTTGGTTCTCAATTTTGTGATGACCAAATTCACAGATTCCTGCTTTCCTGAACGCAATTTTTTCACGAGGGAATAAACACTCATCCCTTTGGTGATCTTGTATTTTCCCGGTTTTACATTGGTCGGATAATCAGCATAATTTGCCACTTTATCAAGCCAAAGTGCTTTATGAATATATCCATCGGCTAATAAACTATCCTTTACCTGTGCGTAATTACTATTCGACCGGATATAAAGAAATTTCTTATCGCCACCATTTACGGTCGGACCAAATATCTGCCAGGCAATAAAACCTGCAAAAAGAATTACAATGAACAATATCGCCGCAATGATTTTTCCGGTTTTCATTTGTTGAATATTATATTTCATTGACACATCAAGAGAAATTTCTGTGCCATTTTATGATACGATCCATCGAATTTAAAAGGATAAAAAAAAGAAAATAATCAGTTGAAAGTTAGCTCTTTTAAAAATGAAACGAACATTTTTGAAAGAGGTTCTCTCTATATTTTTTAAACTTTTCTAATCAGTACACAGAATAAAAAACCCTGTCTTATTTTGAAAGACAGGGTTTTTGAAATATTTTTTAAATTACGGCTGTGGTGCTGGTACCGGAGCTGGCGTACTTGGTGCCGGTGCCGGAGCAGGTGCCGGTGCCGGAGCAGGTGCTGTAAAAGGTACAGTATTGTTTGGAGTTATCGGTGTTCCGACAGGTGCATCCTGAATCAATTGATCTCTTGAATTTACACCGCCTGATTGGGCCGGAATAAATAAAGCAGATGTGATACATAAAATGCCGATGATTGATGCAACAACCCAGGTGCCTTTTTCAAGTACATCTGTAGTTTGTCTAACACCCATTAACTGATTACCAAATCCACCGAGGGAAGAGTTTAATCCACCACCTTTTGGATTTTGAATTAAAATAATGACACCTAAGATAATTGAGGCGAGGATTATTAATGTTGCAAAGAGATATAACATGTTTAATTATTTTTTTAAACTTTCTATTTTGGCTGCAAAGTAAATACTTTTAGAGGGATTCATCAAACTTAATTTTTCAAACATTTCTATGGCTTTCCCTCTCTTGCCCTGTTTGATCAAAACATCTGCCATAGCTTCCGTAAGTACGCCTGCATCTTCGTTTGAGAGTTCTGCAGAAGATTGAATGATTTTCTCGACCACTTCGTTTTGTTCAGGTAATTTTCCCGGATGTAATTTTTTCATACTTTTTAACCAATCGGTGAAGCTTTTCATTTGCTTTCCTAATTTGTCATTCATTAACGCTTCTTCCCTGATAATTATTCCCTGGGAAGCAAAATAATCTATTGTATGAAGTGGTTCGAATTCTAAAGACTGATTTTGTTCTGTTTTTACCTGTTCTTCATCAGAAGGTGGAGAAGGTTGAATAGTTGTTTCCTCTACAGTTGAAACGTCTGTTTCAACTGATTCTGTATGCTCAGCAACATTCGTTTCTTTAGGTTTTAAGGTGTTTTCAGATTCTTCGCTAATTTCTTCGGGTGATTCCTCCAAAATTTTTTCTTCCGTTAAATTGGCCGGCTCTTTATTTTCAATCTCTAAAAACGCTTCTTCTTTATTTTCGTCTTGCGGATTTTCTTCTGATAAAGTTTCTGTATTTATTTCCTCTTTCTCATTTGATTCATTTTCAACATAGGTTTTTTCAAAATTGTCTGCTTTTTCACCACGGACAAATTCCACCATTTCTTCTTTTTCCATTTCACGGATGGCTTCTTCTTCAACACTCTTATCTAAAGTGGCTTCTTCAGGAAGTTCCGGTTTATTTTCAGTATCGGTTTCAGGTTCTATAAAGATGGCTTCAACCAGATTCTCTTTTTCACGGTACGTTTCATCATTATCTTCATCTTCATCTTTTTCATCTTCTTCTTCTTCTGCCATTACTTCCTCTGGAATATAATTCATGGATTCATCTCCGGATAACTGGTAGTTTAGCCAGGTATGGTTTGGGAAATATACCGCTGCCTTTTGGAATAATTGATCGTAATGTTCATTTCCGGTCTGCTTATACTTCTGCAAAAGCAAGAATAGCGCTAATGAGCTTACCGGATAATCATTGACCGTTTTTTCCAAAAATGAAAGGTCATCTTCGTAAACGGTTGTAAAGCTTTCCGAAAAGTTTGTTCCTGTTTGCATTTAAATAGTTTACCAGTTAGAAAATATTTTATTAAAAATGCTCTCACTCACGTTTTTCAATATTTGATCACTTAGAAGCGCTTCTGCCTGTTGTAAAGAAAGGTTTGCGTCAAAATCGTAATTGGTAGTGAGGTCTGTTTCAAAATTTTTAGTGTTATCCAATGTATTCTTAAAGATAAGATGAAAGGTAACATTCAACCTGTTTCTGCCTGCCTGCTGATTCGCTACGCCACTGGTTACTACAGAATAATCGGAGATATAACCGCTTATGTCATAATGGGCATCGTCATCATTTACCTGTCTTAGCCTTGTTTGACTGATGATTTTTTGTTGTACTTTTTCTGTTAGTTGCGGCGAAAGTTGCGGGTTTACATAGCGGGCTTTATTCTGAAAATAATTTACGCGGAAGGTTTTTACCTCCGGTGGAATTGGAGAGGTATCCTTTGTTGAATATTTGCAAGTCGCAAAACTCATGGTAAATAGTACGAGGACCAGTACGGAAAGGATTTTTATTTGTAAAGTGAATTTCATTCGATGTTTTAATTTATCCGGTTGTTTTTGATTTGCCTATTCGGTAATATCGTATTCTTTTAATTTTCTGTAAAGGGTTCTTTCACTAATTCCGAGATCGCTGGAAGCATCTCTTCTTTTGCCGCGGTGTTTTTTAAGCGCTTTAATAATTAAATCTTTTTCAGCATCCATGATACTTAGGGATTCTTCCACTTCCTGGTGCTCGTCAATTTTATCCGCGCTTAACACCACCGGTTGACCGGATGTGATCGCCGGCGGATGATGATGTTCTGAAGAATATTCATTCAGGAAAGATTCGTTTTTAAAATTGTTTCCGGATTTTACTGTGGCCGGATTATTTTGCATTGCCTCAAAAAACATTCGTTTCAATTCAGTTACATCTTTCTTTACATCAAAGAACAATTTATATAGTATTTCTCTTTCGTTGGCAAATTCTTTTTGATCCATTCCCGGTTGGTGCTGGGAAGCGAGTACAGGTAATTGATTGTAATTGTTTGACGGTAGAAATCTTTTTAATTCCTCTGCTGTGATTAATTTATCCTTTGAAAGAACAGAAAGTTGTTCAGCCATATTTTTTAATTGACGCACATTTCCCGGCCAGGGAAAATTAATCAATAAGTTTTTTGCAGCATCGTCCAATTGAATAGGAGGTGCCTTGTATCTGTCAGCAAAATCTACAGCGAACTTTCTAAATAATAGCGGAATATCTTCTTTACGATCGCGTAAAGGCGGAACTTTAATCGGAACTGTATTTAGTCGATAATATAGATCTTCTCTGAACCGTCCCGTATGGGTTCTTTCCAACAAATCCTTATTGGTAGCAGCGATCACCCGTACATCTGTTTTTTGAACTTTCGAAGAACCTACCCTGATGTATTCACCGGCTTCCAATACACGCAACAGGCGCGCCTGTGTACCTAAAGGAAGTTCTCCTATTTCATCCAGGAAAATTGTACCTCCATTCACAGTTTCAAAATAGCCTTTCCTGCTATCGACAGCGCCGGTAAAAGATCCTTTTTCATGCCCGAATAGTTCGGAATCAATCGTTCCTTCAGGTATTGCGCCACAGTTTACAGCTATAAAAGGATTGTGTTTACGGGCCGAAAGGGAATGAATGATATGAGAAAAAACTTCCTTCCCAACACCACTTTCTCCATTTATAAGAACGCTTAAATCTGTATTTGCTACTTGTATTGCCACATCCAATGCATAGGATAGTCCTGCGGAAGTGCCTATTATTCCAAACCTGTTTCTTATCGGTTGTTGATCCATATAGGGGTAATATTTTTTAGAGCTAATTTTTTATTTTTTTATACCAAAGCAGTTCCAAGCAATGTAGCGCTCGTACAGGAATCTATGAAAACGTCTGCGTAATCACCTTTCTTGTAATTTCCTGTTTTCGGGAAAACGACCAGTTTATTGTGATCTGTTCTGCCTGCCCATTCACTATCGCTTTTTTTGGAATCACCTTCAATCAACACAGAAAAAGCTTTACCTACATCTCTTTGCATACTTTTTAAAGAATTAATTCTATGTAGCGTAACGATTTCCTGCAATCTTCTTTTCTTTACATCTAATGGAACATCATCCTCAAATCTCCTTTCAGCAAGGGTTCCGGGCCGTTCAGAATAAAAATACATATAAGCAAGATCGTATTCACAATAGGCAAAAAGACTTAAAGTTTCCTGGTGATCTTCTTCTGTTTCTGTACAAAATCCTGTAATAGAATCTGTAGAAAGACCACATCCCGGAAGTATTTTACGAATCCGGTTTACCTTGGAAATATACCATTCGCGGGTGTATGTTCTGTTCATTAATTGCAGTATCCTGCTGCTGCCACTTTGTACAGGAAGATGGATGTATTTACAGATATTATCGTATTCTTTCATTGTAAATAAAACATCATCCGTGATGTCTTTCGGATGAGAAGTAGAAAACCGCACTCTTAATAAGGGAGATATTTTTGCTACTTCTTCGAGGAGATTTGCAAAGGAAACCGCTTTGTCTACTTCGGGTTTATTCCATTGATAACTATCCACATTTTGACCAAGCAAGGTCACTTCTCTAAAGCCTGAATTAAATAATTCCCGGCATTCCTGCAGAATGGATTCCGGATTTCGGCTGCGTTCCCGTCCGCGTGTAAATGGCACGACACAAAAAGAGCACATATTATTACAACCCCGCATGATGCTCACAAAAGCTGTTACCCCATTGCTATTCAATCTTACCGGCGAAATATCCGCATATGTTTCCTCACGGCTTAATAATACATTGACGCCTTTCTGGCCGCCGTCCGCATCTTCAATTAATGCAGGAAGTGATCTGTAAGCATCTGGTCCTACAACAATATCTACCAACTTTTCTTCTTCAAGGAATTTCGCTTTTAACCGTTCTGCCATACAGCCCAATACGCCTATAAGCAAACCGGGATTATAGAGTTTTACCTTTTTGAATTCAGTTAATCTTTTACGAACAGTCAATTCCGCTTTTTCACGAATGGAGCAGGTATTTATAAATATGATATCCGCTTCTTCATAGTTTTGGGTAATGCCAAAACCACTTTCCTGAAGTATGGATGCGACTACCTCACTATCAGCAAAGTTCATGGCGCAACCATAACTTTCTATGTAAAATCTTTTAACGAATGTATCTGCGACTTCATGTTGCGGTGATATGGCTTCGCCTTGTCTCCCCTCGTCGTGTGTTTTATTAATAGAAAATTCCAGCATTTTAAATAATTAATTTGAGCCGGCAAAGATAATAAATAAAAATTGCGACAGGATGTCAGTTTTTAGTTTTTAACGGAAATGTTCGGGAGTATGGCTGAAGGTATTAGGCTGGTTTTTATTATAACGGATTCTTCTTCCAAATGGACGAATGCATTTGGAGGAAATTAAATGGATAAACCAAACCTTAAAATGAATTTGAAAAGCGGAATGAAAGAAAAATAAATATGGTTGATTATCAACCGATTGACGTAATCCTTTTCCCGAGCCAGCTTTCGTGCATCGGAATGATCCAATGAGTTAGTAAATCTTTTTTGGTAAGTATGGTATTATTGAAATACAAAGTATTTCCTGTAATGAAAGTATCTTCGAGGGCGAGGTTTACTTCCTCTAAAGATAAAAGTTGAATGCGCTCTTTTATGATAAAAGCAAGTAGCATTCTATCTGTTAGTAGAACATTAAAATCCTGTTCGATACTTTTGATAAGCCTGACCGAACTATCTGTACTGCATCCACCGACTTTCGTTTGCGATTCATCCGCCATTATAACAATAAAATGCCCAAAAAATAAATTAGCATAGCCTTTCACTGAACTGCCATGACTATTCCATTCTTTACAAAAATTTTGAAGGATGTCTTCAATTTGAAGT
>JBBSSE010000107.1:0-7815 GCA_038242375.1 Chitinophagales bacterium | reverse complement strand
TGTTTGTACTTTTCGTCTTTTCAACAAAGGCTGTTTTTAAACCAGGTTTTTAAAATTTCTTCCCGAAGTCACCTGGGCATTGATACTAATTCCGCTATCTTTAAATCTGAATTTTCTAAAGATGTACTTCATGGTTTTTCAACGGTTTATTTTAAGCTTAAGATAATTAAATGAGAGAGCAGTAAATTTCAAAAAAATAAACCAATTTGTAACTATTCAGTTCTCAATTTAATTATAAGTTTCAACCTGTTCAAAATATATGTTTGCATTTTAAAGTAGTGTTGATTACCAGTTTCGGAATGGCAAATATAATTGCGCTTTCATCCGTCTTAAACTGACGGGATATTTTTTTGTGTTGCTTTAATATTTCTTATTGCTCTTTACCGAATTTTAAATCTATTTCATCCTCAATTGCCATACAGCTTTAACCCAAAACCGGATTTTTTTTGCGGGGTTTTAAAGGAAATAGAAAAGAGAAAATTTGGGCTAAAGCCCGGTTATAGTTCCATTCTATCCCTCCGGCTAAAGCCGGGGGCTTTCAAAAAGACAAACATCCAGGTGTACTGAATAGTTATGAATTTACTTTGATTTCATATCCATATAATCAAACACAAGATTACAAAAAGCGTTTACACCGGTTTTGAAGGAACTGTCATCCAGCATAAATTCAGGCGTGTGATGCGGTCCTGAAGTTTTAGGATCTTTTCCTTTGGGCAATCCCCCGACAAAGAAAAATAAACCGGGTACTTTTTGTTGATAGAAAGAAAAGTCTTCCGCACCCATTACCGCAGGAACAAGCAACACATTTTCTGTCCCTGCCGATTTTTGTAAAGAAGGCAGCATAGCAGTGGTGAGAGCGACATCATTAAAAGTTACAGGATAGTGATTCGAATAAGGAAGTTCCAGGGAAGCGGTGGCACCGGCAGCTTCGGCAGTTTTTTCCACAATTTGCCTGATCCTTTCATTTACAAACTTTTCATCCTGATCGCTCAATGTTCTGATAGTCCCCAGCATCTCTACCTGCTCGGGAATAATATTCGATCTGTTACCGCCATTGATCGCACCAATCGTAACGACAGCACCATTTTCTGTAAGATTTACATTTCTGCTCACAATCGTTTGAAGTGCATTAATAATTTGCGCAGATACTAAAATAGGATCTACAGCCAACCAGGGATATGCCCCGTGAGAAGGTTTTCCTTTTACAATGATTCTCATATCACTTACCCCGGCCATCGTTCCACCGGGATGGTAGGTTATTTTTCCTGTCTCTACCTGTGCTCCCATGTGAAGGCCAAAAACCACATCCACTTTTGGATTTTCCAACACTCCTTCTTTAACCATCAATTCGGCACCACCCTCTTCTCCTTTTGGCACACCTTCTTCTGCTGGTTGAAAGATGAATTTCACCGTACCTTTCAGGTCTTTTTTCATACCGGCAAGTATTTCTGCCGCACCCATTAAAATAGCTACATGCGCATCATGTCCGCAGGCATGCATCACGCCTGTTTCCTTGCCATTATACATGGTTTTTACAGTTGACTTAAACGGCAAATTATTATTTTCAATAACAGGCAGCCCATCCATGTCCGCTCTCAATGCCACGACAGGACCAGGTTTACCACCTTGTAAAATACCCACCACACCTGTTACTCCAACCTTGGTCTGCACTTCCATGCCCAATGATTGCAAATGTTTTGTAATAATATCCGCTGTGCGGAATTCGCGGTTTCCCAGTTCGGGATGCTCATGCAAATCATGGCGCCAATCAATGACTTTTTGTTCTATTTTATCCGCTGCTGTCCGAATCGTTTCCGTGCGGTTATTTTTTTGCGCGCCGGCGATTTGAAAAGAAAAAAGAAAGGCGATCAGGATGATTTTTTTCATGTTTATTGCTTTGAATGTTTATTAACCGGATAAAGTTCTTTTATTTAAAGTTATGAATCATTCTTTTTTAAAGGGTTGTGCATCTGTTTTAAAAAAAAGCAAAAATGAATTAAAACTCGACTCACATTAAAAATGTTCTGAAATTCTTTTTCGTTATTACCTGTACATCTGTTTTATAGGTTTGCTGAAAAAGATTGGATATTTTCACTTTTGCTTTTGGACTCCATTTAAATTCAAAACCAGAAATGTCCCCTGCTTTTTCTTCAATATAATCAATCTCCTGCTGATCAACCGTTCGCCAGAAATACCGATTTAAAAGTTCATTTTCATAATGTAACTTCTTCATTCGTTCGCTGATCAAAAAATTTTCCCACAAAGCACCTTTATCTTGTCGGAATTCAAGAGTATTAAAATTTCCAATGACAGCATTCCTTATACCGGTATCGTAGAAATAAATTTTCTGATTTGTCTTAATTTCCTTTCTCAAATTCCGGCTAAAGCTTCCTAATTTAAAAACGACAAAGGCTTTTTCAAGAATATCAATATAATTACTTACTGTATTTTTATCGATACCAAGCAATTGAGAAAATTCATTATAACTTACTTCATTACCAATTTGCAATGCCAGAGCCTGTAAGAGTTTTCCTAAGATCTCAGGCTTCCGAATTCCTCCAAACGCTAAAATATCTTTGTATAAATAACTATCAGTTAATTGATTTAACACCTCTACTTCTTCACCAATACTGTTGATCACGTCCGGATACATCCCGTAAGTAATTCGAATTTCTAATTGCTGCGACGCTTTTAAAAAACCAATACTTTCTTCCAACTCCTTCCATGAAACAGGGTATAAGTGATATTCCCATTTTCTTCCGGTAAGTGGTTCGTTTAGTTTATTATTTATTTCAAAGGCAGATGAACCACTGACCAAAAGTTGAACATCTTTAAACTGATCAGTAATTATTTTTAAAGTAAGACCGATATTTTCTATCCGTTGAGCCTCATCAATAAAAAGAATTTTATAACTCCCGATAATACTTTTTATTTCTTCAGTATTCGGATTGGTCAGTAGGTTTCTAACTGTAGGATCATCACCATCTAAAAATAAATAACCTTTGTTTTCTAAAATGTTTTTTATCAAAGTTGTTTTACCAACTTGCCTTGGACCTAATAAAATAATCGCTTTCCCTTTACCAATTTTAGCTTCTATTTTGGATTGAAGAACTCTATTAATCATATAATTGGTGATTGTATTCACCAAATATACGTATAATTGGTGAATACAATCACCAATTATCAATGACAACACTTATAGGAGACTTAATTTTAAAGCTAATTTCCGAGCCACTCATTATTTGCCCGGTCCCTATCCGGTAACACATGATTAGGATCCAGGATGATCTTAGCGATTTTATTTTTAGAAGGATAATGAAAAGACCAGGTATTTCCTCTTTGCCATACTTCCACAGGAAGTTTGATCGTCTCTTCCTGCCCGTTAGTTAGAATGATTTTTGCTATGATAGGAAAGATTAATTTCTCTTTATTATCTATGGTGATCAGTGCGCCATTGACCGGATCATTTTCAATATATGAAACAGACTTTATTGCCTGGTCAAATTTCCAGGTGGTATAGAACCATTGTTGCCAGAACCAGTTCAGATCTTCGCCTGTTCCATTATTGATCGAATGAAAGAAGTCGTACGGAGTAGGATGTTTATATGCCCAGTCTTCGGTGTATTTTCTGAAGGCATAATCAAAGCGGTCTTTACCCACGATCACATTGCGGAGTAAATTTAATCCGTAAGCGGTTTTACTGTAATATTGAAAACGCTGGCGCGGAGTCATAGCGTCGGTTACAATCATAAGCGGATCATTGTAATCCATGAACTGCTCATAGTTTTTAGAAGCAAAAAAAGTGGGAGTCTGGTAAGCCGGGTCATTTGCATACTCTCCATTATTAAAGAGATCTGTAGCAATGTGGTTTATATAAGTGTTTAACCCTTCATCCTGCCACATATATTTGCGCTCATTGCTTCCAACAATGAGGGGATACCAGTTATGGCCGATCTCATGCGCAACCAGGAACCATAAACGCCCACGGGTCAGATTGGAATTATTAAAAATAATACCGGGGTATTCCATCCCGGAAGTAATTCCGGCACTACTCACAGCATGATTCCAGGGATATTCAAAAAAGTTTTTTGAATAAATTTCTATACAGGCTTTTAAATATTCTGTAGATCTTGACCAGGCGGTATCGCCCATACTTTCCACCGGGTAACAGGACATGGCCATTGCTTTTCGCCCGGAGGGCAAATTAATTTTTGCCGCATCCCAGATCATTCCCTTTCCTGCAACAAAAGCTACATCCCGCGTATTTTTCATAGAAAAATGCCAGGTCAGGTTTCCTTTGGAGTCTGCTTTTACAGAACGTTTTACAGGTTTATCAGCGCCCACAATGGTGACGGTTTTATCGCTGTTGGCTGCCACATATAATCTCTTTATTTCCTCCGCGGATAAAACTTCTTTCGGATTTTGCAAATCACCCGATCCATAAACGATCATGTCTGAAGGCGCAGTGATATAATAATCAAAATCACCAAAATCACAATAGAACTCTCCCTGCCCAAGATAGGGCAATGTGTTCCAGCCTTCCACCTCATCATATACACACATGCGCGGATACCATTGCGCGACCTGGTAAACAACTCCTCTCTTCATGTACTGACGACCAAAGCGGCCGGCGCCATCCTCCGGAATGACAAACTCATAATTCATTTTTATAGAGATCTTACCTCCTTTCGGCTTCATCGGCGTATTTAACCGGATCTGCATCCTCGTATCAGTTATTATTGGCTTTACCTTAAATTCTTTCCCATTTTGAATGATGGTGACATCTTTAATTTTATAACCGCCATCCTTTTGACCTTTTACACCAAAATAATCTCCCGGAAAAACAGTGGTAACGGCACCCCTCGAAGAAGATTCAAAAATATTCTGATCCAGTTGAAGCCATAGATAATCCAATGCATCCGGGCTGTTATTCGTATAAGAAATCGTTACATCGCCCGCGATGGAAGTATCTTTTTCACTCAAAGTAGCGTGTATCACATAACTGGCGCTGTTTTGCCAATATAAAGGTCCGGGAACTCCTTTTGCGGACCGGAATTCATTTCCTGCCGGAGGATTAAAATTCGGTACAAATAATTCATGTTGCTGATAACCCGGTTTCCCAATCCCATTTTGAGCATAAAGAAAATAAACACCAATGAACTGAAGGCAGAGGAGAAGAACACATTTTTTCATGAACTTTTATTTTTTATAAAAGTATCCATTTACAGATGGCTGACCATATTTTTTAGAAAGTAACTGTTATAAAAAAATAAAACTTCTTTATCTATGTAAGATTCTAATTACTCAACTCCATTTATTCAGAAGCCATTTCATTGTTCCGGACAGAGCTCTGCCGATGTTTTAAGAAAAAAAAAGAAGAATCCCTAAAACGGATCAGATTATAAAAATGGAATAAAAGATCGATCTTAAAGTGCCTTTTACATGGAATTTTTCGTTGAAAAAGAAATACTGATTATATCACAGTACTAACTCTTCCAAACAGATGTGCCTTCGCTACAGTTCGCGCAGATATCAATATTTTTTCTGGAAGTCATTAATTCTTTACGGAAATGCTTGTAATTATCACTTTGCCAGATCTCTTTAAATGGTTGATTTTTAAGATCTCCTAATTTATGCGTAGCATCTTTGTCAAAGCAGCATGGCACGACCATTCCATCCCAGGTGATCACATTTGCATGCCATAGTTTCCAACAGTGATTGGCCATTTTATTTTTAGAAATATAATTTCCCTGCTTATCCTTTTTATACCGGCTGAATTTTTCATTTTCCGGGATCAGTTGGTTGGGATCATTTTCATAATCATACACCTGGGCAGTTTTGAACCGCACTTCATCTACGCCTACTTCTATTGCCAACCTTTTAATATCTTCTACCTGGTGCTCATTTGGTTTTACCACTAAGAATTGAAAAAACACAAAAGGTGTTTTACTATTTAGTTCCTTCTTCCATTTTACAATATTTTTGGCTCCGGCAATCACTTTTTCAAGATTTCCACCCCGGCGGTATTGCTTATACACTTCCTGCGTGGTGCCATCTATAGAAATGATTAATCTATCCAGGCCACTTTCTACTGTTCTTTTTGCCACCTCATCGGTCAGATAGTGGGCATTGGTAGAAGTTGCTGTATAAATTCCTTTTGAAGACGCGTATTGAACCATCTCCAGGAAATTACGGTTGAGGTATGGTTCACCCTGGAAATAAAATATCAGGTAAAGAATGTCTTTGTAAATATCATCAATCGTTTCCTTGAAAAAATTCTTTTCAAGCATACCTGTGGGCCGGGAAAACTCTCTTAATCCGCTCGGGCATTCCGGGCATCTTAAATTGCAGGAAGTCGTCGGTTCAAAAGAAATGGAAATCGGCAACCCCCATTGTATTGGTTTACCTAATATCCTGCTTACATAAAAGCTGGATAATACTTTAGAGGCATTCCAAATTCTGCGGGGGGTAAGTTTGCTTAAAAAATTGAAACTATCGTTGTAATTGATCTTGGGCATAGGGAGTCAAAGGTAAAGCCTAATGAATCAACATGGCTTATAAAGAATTACGCGAAACGGAAAAATCAGGCAGAACCATCGTATCTGTCGATGCCAGTTGAATTAAATGAGGCTCTGTAAAATCAAGATTCTTTGCAATAAAATTCTCGTAATTCTCCGCGATTACGTTAAGGGAAAGAAATTTATTTACAAATCTTCTTGTTTCTGCCGGAAGAAATTGCCTGACATCGTAATAATTTGCATTTTTAACCTTGCTCTTTTTTAAAGAAGAACGCACTCTTCCTTGTCCGCAATTATACGCTGCAACTGTTAAGAGGATGTCCCCATCAAAAAAATCAAGCTGATCGCGGAAGAATTTGGCTGCTGCGTGCGTAGACTTTGTAAAGTTTTTACGTTCATCTTTTGAGCCACCTATCTTTAACCCATATTCCCTGGCCAGTGTGCCCATAAACTGCCAATAACCAACTGCACCTGCTGGAGAAACCGCGTTTGCAGACCAGTTAGATTCTAATGCAGGCAGCATTTGGAACTCATAAGGAACATCGTATTTATCAAAGATTTCCAGTGCCTGGGGCATGTATTTCTGCCCTTTCTTAAGCATGTGTATGATATAGGCACGTTCACGTACACTGTATCTCTTAATGTAATCTTCACTTTCTTCGCGATATTCTTCCAGGTTTTCCGGATATAGTACCCTATTTGGGTTATTTGCAAAATACATGTCCCTGTTAAGAGAACCATTGATAGTGTCACCAGGATTTTCACTTATAAAGTAATCACCGGGTTTAATAAAATTTTCCGCCGAAGTGCTAAAGCCAATTATAAAAAATATTATAATCAACGTTAATAAGCTCTTTGATTGAATAGTTTTCATTTCGAATTTTTTCGTAATCAAATAATTATTTCACGTTTATTAAAACGCAAGGTCGAATAAATGGATCTTTAGTTTATTTAAAAAAAAAAGAAGTTTGCATTATAAGAACTGATTTTATCTTTTATCTAAGAAGTGCGCAAAGGTAAATCAACCCTCTCTAACATGCAAACTTTTGAGTTAAAAAGTCGTTAAACACCCTCTATGCTATTTCAACTAATGTTTCTAAGTATTTGGATACCAATAACTTGTGTTGCTAGTCTTCCTTATTTTTCTAATTTCCCTAACACATTTGCAAAAGAAATTAATAAAGAAGCACCCTATATTGGAAAAAACTATGCCAGTTATTAACCGACTGGCTTTAATGTCAAATATTATCAGTGTAATTGGGAGATTGCCAACTTTTTTAATAGATCCGGATTACTG
>JBBSSE010000106.1:0-7834 GCA_038242375.1 Chitinophagales bacterium | reverse complement strand
TATTGGAATCATTTGAGTTAACATTAGCCTTTACATCACTCATCACGAATAGAATATTTCCGTCATTCGCTTTGGATAGATCATCAAGGTTAAAACCGGCCTGTTGTAAAAACATATTTGCAAGTCCATCCGCACCTGTAAGTTTTACCAGGTTCTGAATAGCACCCGGTTTTAGATTAAGGGCGATTACCGCCATCACATCCTTGGAAGGTATGCGCTCAATCATGTCCTTATTGATCTTAGAACCCATGTTGTTTTTAAAATAATCAATTAATTCTTTTGAGGCATATTGTTTATGATGAATTTCAATTTCTCCTTTCTCAAACTCTATTGTTAGGGTTGTAACATTGTTTTTGAAAAACACATCACTGTTCAGCATATTTCCAATACCAGGAACAGGGTTGTTTTTCATCACTTCTTCTCCATTCATATAAAACCGGATATCGCCTTTATCTTTCATTAAGGTAGAGAATATTTTATTTCCTGAAAGACTGTTATCTTTTTTTAAGCCGAAGATATTTTTACATTCCTGCATCAATTCACTTTGATTTAAAGGAGTCGAATGTATATTTCCCGTATCACGGGAGGACAGGTTTATTTCGGGCATATTTATATTAGCGGGAGACAGGTAAACGAAATTATTATCATTCCAACCCACTAATTGATTGTTGGAAAGAGAAAGCATACTGATGTTTCCATCTTTTTTAATGTCCCCGGGATTGGAATTTTGTTTATTGAATTGATCAAAATCCCGTTGATTTACCAAGGTACCTGTGAACGCCATATAAGTTTTTCCCTCCGCGGATTGTCCTGAAAAGAATATCAGGTTCTTTTTGAAATTAATGCCGCTTTCTTCCGGGTTGCTCAATACTTTCCTGGCCCAGTCACTCATTTCATTATTTGTCTTCATTGAATTGTACCAGCCGGCTGTTTTGATCTCTTCCCAGGTCAGATTTTTACCCATGGATTCAAGATCCATCACGGAAACATACATTGCATTTGAAGGAATCAACGCGCCTTCCTCATTTTTAGATCCGCACGAATGGAGCGTGAAAACAACTGTGCAAAGAATTAAAAAAGAATTAAAATATTTTTTCATGTATTTGTTTTTTTGTTACTCTGAAATTTATTTAGGTTGATTGATTTTTGTAAATAAACAGCATTTAAAATAGTATTTGATTTCTGAACCGGTTAATTTTAAAAGTGGTCTATTCTTACGTCGAATTTAATATTGAATCTACTAAATTTTTTCTTTTAAAATTATATTTATCCCTTTTTTAGAAAAGGAATTAATTGATGAATATCCAAACTTATTTGTTCTCCTTTCGCAAGGTTTTTTACTTCACATTTGTTTTCTTCCATCTCTTTGGAACCAATAATAATTGCATATTTTATGTGCTTGTTTGAAGCATATTTGAATTGCTTGTTCATTTTGGCGTTTTCATAATAGATTTCGCAGGAAATATTTTCCATCCTGCATTTTTGCATCACCTTAAACGCGAATTTGCTTTCTTTTTCTCCAAGATTAAAAAAGATTGCTTCTGTAGAATGTGAAATACTTTCCGGAAATAAAGCCAACTCTTCCAAAACATCATAGATCCGGTCTAACCCAAAACTAATGCCAACGCCCGGTACACCGGCTACACCAAACAATCCCGCCAGGTCATCGTATCTGCCACCGCCACCAATACTTCCCATTTGCACTCCCTCGGCGGTCACTTCATAAATGGTGCCCGTGTAATAATTCAAGCCTCTTGCCAGGGTGAAATCAATGACTAACGATTGCTTACCTGAAGACTCCACATTGTATTCTAAAAGGAATTTTAATTCCTTTATTCCTTCCCTGCCTCTTTCAGATTCTGAAAGAACAGGAACAAGTTTTTCTAATTTTTCTTCATTATTCCCATCAATATTGATATAGCTTTCTATGAGGGATATTTGTTTTTCTGTAAGTCCGTTATTTAGAAGTTCTTCTTTGACTTTCTCCAGACCTATTTTTTCCAATTTATCGATGGCGCCTGTAATGAGATTTATTTTCTCCGGCACTCCACATACTTCTGCTAAAGCAAATAAGATTTTACGATTGTTTATTTTAATCCGTACATCGAGGTTTAATTTCCTGAAAACGGTCGAATATATCTGGCAGAATTCTACATCACTAATTAACGAATACGTACCGGCCACGTCCGCGTCACACTGGTAAAACTCCCTGTATCTTCCTTTTTGGGGACGGTCCGCTCTCCAGACAGGTTGTATCTGATAGCGTTTATAGGGCAGAGTTAGTTTACCGTGATTCATGGCAATGTGCCGTGCAAATGGGATCGTCAGATCATATCTTAACGCCCTTTCTGTAATATACTTTTCATTTTTTCCTGAAAGGATATTTTCAAATTTCTCTCTTGCGTTTTCCTTTTTGGATGGATGATCCAATCCATTATTTAATACTTTAAAAATCAGTTTATCGCCCTCATCGCCGTATTTTCCCATGAGTGTTTCCAGGTTTTCCATGGCAGGTGTTTCCAGGGGTTCAAATCCATAAAGTTCAAAAACATCTTTAATGGTATCAATAATATAACTGCGACGGTGTAAAATTTCCGCATTAAAATCGCGGTTACCTTGCGGAATAGATAGTTTCATACGTTTGTGTGTGTAAAAAATACAATTGATTAGGGACAAATTTAAGTTTTCAGTTTTTAAATTGAAGAAAATCATCCTGTTTAAACGCCGGAATGAAAACAGTTTCAACTTTTTATGGAAATTTTTTTATGAAGCATCTTACTTCTTTAATTGGTTTCACCCATCTGAGATGAACAATTAATAAATCAGAACATTAACAATTTACTGACATCAAACCTTGGCCGGCATGCATCTTTAAAGAAATATAGACACTTTTTTAAAAATGTACATCCGGTAGTATGGCATGAAAAATGAAAGAGAATATAAAGGGCAGGTTCAATGATTATTAAAATAATATGTTGAAGAAAAAACTTGCCTATTGCATATTCTTTATTTTATTTTATCTTGCCAGTCCCGTTTTTAAAAAATATGTAATTATGAGCCTGGAAGAATTTGAAAATACTCCTGATCCTAAAACAAAAAGATACCTGATGATGCGCAGCATTTCAGATTATGGTATGGGTGTTTTATATATTGGGATCGGATGTCTTATATTTTTTGCGAAGCAACTCAATTTTAATAACGACTTTGCCCTTTCTATTCCTGCAAAACTATTTGCAGCATTAGCGACGATTTATGGTTTATTTAGAATTTATCGCGGATATAAAAAACAATATTTTAAAAGATCATGAAAGCATACTCTCTAATTACAACGAAATTATTGGCTTTTACCGGCACGTTCCTGCTATTGGTCATGCTGGGATGTTCCGGAAATAATGATAGAACTGATCTGGATACCACCAGCAGTGGTGTTCTTCATATCAGTGTGGATGAATCTTTTAAACCTGTTATTGATTCTCAGATACAGGTTTTCGAAGCATTAAATCCCAAGGCAAAAATTATTGCCGATTATAAAACAGAAGCCGCCTGTTTAGAAGATTTTAAAACAGACAGCACGAAGATGATCATTGTGACACGTGGCCTTTCTCCGGAAGAAGAACAATATTATAAAAAGAAATTTTTCGTATTTCCGAAATGGACAAAAGTGGCTAATGACGGGCTGGCAATCATTATTAATAATAGTGATAAGGATAGCCTTTTTACAATGGATAAGATAAAGGGTATTTTATCCGGTACTACGGGAGATAAGCAAAATGCAGTTTTTGACGGACTGGAAGGCTCCAGCGGTTTTCGTTATGCGCAGGATTCTATACTTAAAGGAGCACCCATTGATATGTCCAGGGTGTTCGGTGAAAAAAGCAGTGAGGACGTAATTAAGTATGTTGAAAATAATAAAAATGTGATTGGTTTTATAGGAGTAAGCTGGATTGGAAATCCGGAAGATACAACTCAACTCAGTTTTCTATCAAAAGTAAAAATTGCTTCGGTTCAATGCAGTTGTCCTGAAAACTCCTTTGTGAAACCTTATCAGGCAAATATTATGACAAGGAGATATCCAATGGTACGGGGTTTGTATTATATATCTAAAGAAAACTATAGCGGACTGGCAACAGGATTCTCCAATTTTTTAGAAAGTGAAAGAGGCCAATTGATTTTCAGAAGAGCATATTTAGGTCCTGGTACAATGAATTTTAGTATCAGGTCTACCACTACTAACTAACATTCATCAATTACAACTAAAAATAAAACCAATTTACTTAAAAGAAAAAATGGAAAAAATGAAAAAAATCGGACTAATGTTAACTTCTTTTATTTTAATGGTAAACATCTTGTTTGCTCAAAATATAGAAGAAGGAAAGAAATTTTTAAATTATGATAGGTTTGAGAGTGCAGATAAGGTGTTCACCGACCTGTTAACTGCAAATCCGAATAATATTGATGCAGCATACTGGTTGGGACAAACCTACTTGCAGAATCCGGATAACACGGATACTATGGCTGCTAAAGCGTTATATCAAAAAACTCTCCAGGCTAATCCTAATGCAGCTTTGCTCATTGTAGGAATGGGCGAGGTGGAATTATTTGAAGGAAAGACAGCAGATGCCCGGAACCGCTTTGAGTCCGCAATAAATATGACAAAGAAGAAAGAACTTCAGGATATTTTATTGGCCGTAGCAAGAGCAAATATTGATGTAAAAAGTGGTAGTGCACAGTATGCAGTTGATAAACTTCAAATAGCAATCGAAAAGGATAAGAAAAATAAGAATGCAGATCTGTACATTGCATTGGGTGATGCATATAGGAAATTAATTGATGGTGCAAACGCAACTGTTTCTTATCAAACGGCCATTTCCATTGATCCAAAAAATGCGCTTCCTTATTTCATGATTGGTCGGATTTATGAAACACAGGGTTATGGACAAGAGGCAATTTATATGAAATACTATAATGAGGCTATTGCTGCGGATCCGAATTTTGCACCGGTTTATTATTGGTTATATTCTTATTACTACGAGCGTGATGTAAATAAAGCCAGAGAATACCTGAATGACTATGTAAAAGTAGCTGACAAGGATTCTAAGAACTGTCATGCCGAAGCTTCCTTGTTATATGTAAGTAAATTATATGAAGAGGCCATTAAAAAAGCAGATGCATGTATTTCAACTGCACCGGAGGCTAAGCCATTCCCTGCGTTGTATGCTTTGAAAGCTTATTCTTATAACAAACTGGGTGATACTGCTAAGTCAAGACAGTTTTTTGAAGAATTTTTTGCTAAAGTAAATCCAGATAATATTGGACCAAAGGATTATGTAACATTTGCACAGGTATTGTTGCAAACTCCGGGTAACAATGCGAAGGCTGAATCATATATTGAAAAGGCAATTGATTTGGATACAGTTCCTGCTAATAAGTTGAATTATGTAAGAGACGTGGCTAAAAGTCTTTACGATCAGGAAAGATTTGCAGATGCCGGAATATGGTATAAAAAGATTTTATCTCTCACTCCTCAATATAGTCCTGTTGATTTGTACTGGGCTGGATATTCTCAATATCGTGCGGGAAATTATGTTGGAGCAGACTCTGTTTTTGTTTTGTATGAACAAAAATTCCCGGATGATCTATTGGGTTGGTACCTTGGAGCAAGAGCAAAAGAAGGAATTGATACTGCTCAGATCGGATTGGCAAAGGATGATTATCTAATGATCATAAAATTAGCCGATACAATTCAGGATAAACAATCCATCAAGGATAAGTTGATTCCTGCCTATAGATATATGATGGCTTATTCCTATAATGTGGCAAAAGACATTGAAAAAGCATTGGTTTATAATGAAGATATTCTGGCAATTGAGCCAACAGATGAACTCGCTTTAAAAAATAAAGAACTTTTAACGCCGATTTTAAAGAAGCAAAAAGACGCCGCACAAAAAAATAAGTAAGCGCTAATTGTATTTAAAACAATTAAAAATTTAAAGAGGCTGTTTCAAAATTCAATTTGAAACAGCCTCTTTTTTTACCCGATTATTATGCAGTAAGGCTAAGAATAATACTATTGCTACCTTCTCCGGATAGAGATTTATAATAAAATACCTTTAGCATCTCAAAAAAAATTGATGGGAAAACTTTTTTTGCATTCTTAAATGCTACCTATGAGAACAATCATCTTTTCTATTATTGATTATTGATGTTCATGTCCTATTTTTGCATTTACCAATATTTCAATCTTGACACACACATTTCTACAAGCTGCTACAGATGTAAACAGCACACTGAACTATCTGCCGGTTGGTATTCAACTGATTTTCGCCGTTATTTTATTGGGTGGTATTATTTTACTTACAAATGCTTTAGGGCCTAAACGAAAAACTGCAGATAAACTGGCTGTTTTTGAAAGTGGAATCAAATCCTACGGTGATGCCAGAAATCCGGTAGCGGTTAAATATTTCTTAGTAGCGATTTTATTTGTATTATTTGATGTGGAAGTCATTCTTTTCTACCCGTACGCGGTTAATTTCCGGGAATTAGGCTGGGGAGGATTCATGGCTATTGCTATGTTTGTTGGTTTCTTTGTTTGTGGATTTATCTACATTATAAAGAAAGGTGGATTAAATTGGGAAGAATAATTTCCGATGAACCCGATTGTTAACTTTCCCTGGATTTAGGGATCAAAATTTTTAAAATCATGGCACGTCCGGTACAATATAATATTACACAGAAACCTTTTACAACTCCAATAGCAATAAGTGAAGCTCCGGATGGATATGCCGGTCCGGGTTTTTTTGCAACTAAATTAAGTGATGTAGTAGGTCTGGCAAGAAAAAACTCCCTTTGGCCATTACCTTTTGCAACAAGTTGTTGCGGTATCGAATTTATGGCGCTTATGGCCGCTCACTATGATCTTGGAAGATTTGGCGCGGAGAGATTGAGTTTTACTCCACGCCAGTCAGATGTTTTAATGGTGATAGGAACAATCGCAAAAAAAATGGCGCCTGTTGTAAAGCAGGTTTACCTGCAAATGGCAGAACCACGCTGGGTGATTGCTGTCGGTGCCTGTGCCAGCAGTGGAGGTATTTTTGATACTTATTCCGTTTTGCAGGGAATCGATCAAATTGTTCCTGTAGATGTGTATGTACCTGGTTGTCCGCCCCGCCCGGAAGCGATGATTGATGGAATATTAAGGATTCAGGACCTGGTAGGTAAAGAAGATATTAGAAGAAGGCATTCAGAAAAATATGAAGCGCTGCTGAATAGTTACGGAATACAATAGGTGTCTGTTTTTTAATTTTTTAAAAAAAAGCAATTTTTAAATAAACATGGCTTTAACGAACGAAATAATCAGGAAATCATTAATTGAAAAGTTTGGAGATCAAATAGGCCAATGGGAAGAACCATATGGTATGCTGACATTTTCTTCGGATAGTGACCTTAATTTGAAAGTACTGCAATTCCTGTATGACGATCCTCTTTTGAGGTTCCAGTTTATGACAGACCTCACGGCTGTTCATTATCCGGATAACAAAGGAAAAGAACTTGCAGTAGTGTACCATATGCATAACCTTGTAGATAATGTGCGCATAAGGTTTAAAGTATTTGTAGATATAATAAAACCGGATGTATTTAGTGCTACAGCCTTATTTTCTGCAGCCAATTGGATGGAAAGAGAAACATTTGATTTTTATGGAGTGAATTTTCTTGGCCATCCCAATTTGAAAAGGATTTTAAATGTAGACGATATGGAATATCACCCGTTACGGAAAGAATATCCATTAGAAGATCAGAAAAGAACAGATAAGGATGATGAAATGTTTGGCCGTAC
>JBBSSE010000105.1:0-7877 GCA_038242375.1 Chitinophagales bacterium | reverse complement strand
ATACAATAGCTTTTTACCATCATCTTTAAATTCTCCGTTTGCTTTGATATTTTTTCTCACGTCTTCCATTCTGTCACGTGTATCCATCATTACTTTTCTTGGATCAAGTAATTTGCCCGTAACGTGCGCAGGGCAGGCAGCGGTGCATCTCCCACATTCTGTACAAGTATAGGCATCCATCAAACTTTTCCAGGATAAATCAAAAATATCCAGTGCACCAAATTTTTGTTTCTGTTCTTCCGGAGATGCAGGTGCCAGTTCCGGATGAAGTATATATTGGACTTCAGTGCTCACATTTTCCATATTTTTCATTTTTCCCAACGGCTCTAATGGTTTGTAATACGCGTTGGGAAAGGCAAGTAGAATGTGAAAGTGTTTGCTATAGGGAAGGTAGTTTAAAAATATATAAATCCCTGTGATGTGTAACCACCATGTCGTGCGTTCAATTCCAATTAAAGCAGAGGAAGATAAATTTTGCATGTAGGGAGCCAATGCCCCTGACAAAATAAAGCTTCCATGATCCAGGTAATGTGGGTTGCCCTGCAATTGTAACGCCCGGTCTGCGGAATTCATCGTCAGGAACAATCCCATTAAAATGATTTCTATAATCAAAATCAGATTAGCATCTGTCTTAGGCCAGCCTATCATATTCGGCTCTCTAAAACGTTTTAATTTCAGTATATTTCGCCTGGCCAGAAAGACAATGCAGGCAGTCAATACACAGATTGCCAGGATCTCAAAAAAATCAATTACAAAAGTGTAAAAACTACCCAAAGGAGCTGCAAACATCCGGTGAGTACCAAATATGCCATCCAGAAAAATTTCCAGGACTTCTATATTAATAATGATGAAACCTGCGTATATCGCAAAATGCAGTATGCCAACAAGTGGATACCTGAACATCTTCTTTTGTCCAAATGCCAATAAAAGCAAATTTTTCCATCGTTGTTTTTGATTACCACTTATTTTCTCATCACGCCCAAGTCTGATATTGTCAATAATTTCTTTTACTTTTTTCGCAAAAAGAAAAATAGCACCCCCGCTGAGTAGAATAAATAAAACTTGTTGAACTATTTCCATAAAAAAAGATATAATTATCGCATCAAGTCAGTCTATTGTTTACCTGATTTTACATATACCTAAACTACGAAACTTTTCAAAAATAAAAAATTTATTCTTATAAAAAGAGCAGGTGAGTTTCGAGTGAGGCTCGAAAATGAGGGCTCGAAAAAAGAAAAAACCATTAGCATAAGCTTTTATGCACATTATTGACAAAACTTGCGGAACAGAATTTGAAGTACAAATCATCAAAAGACAGATGATCTTCATTTGAAAGATATGCTAAACCTCGAAAGAATCAATCGAATTTATCACCAAAAAATTCATTATTATGGCAAAAGTCAATATCAAACTTAAAAGCAAAAAAGAAGTAGCATCAGGTACGATGGCATTTCATTTTAATAAACCCGATGGGTTCGCCTTTAAGGCAGGTCAATTTGCAGATTACACACTGATTAACCCTTCGGAAACGGATGCAGAAGGAGATACAAGAGGCTTTTCCATGGGCGCACCTTGTGAAGAGGATATTATATTTACCACGAGAATGCGGGATACTGCTTTCAAACGCAACATGAAAAAAATGGAGATAGGCACAGAAGTAATTTTTGATGCAGCTTATGGGTCTTTCACCCTTCAGAACAATACTAAAATTCCTGCTGTATTTCTTTCAGGTGGTATTGGTATTACTCCCGTGAGAAGCATTGTTTTACAAGCGACACACGATAAAACAGCACACAAAATTTTTCTTTTTTACGCAAATAAAACACCTAAAGATGCTGCTTACCTGGATGAGTTGACAGAAGCTCAGAAAACAAATACAAACTTTAAGTTGATTGCGTCAATGACTGATATAGAAGGCTCTAAGGACTGGAAAGGCGAAACAGGTTTTTTTACGAAGGAAATGTTGCATAAGTACATCGGCGATCTCTCGCTACCAATCTACTATATCTCGGGTCCCGCATCAATGGTATCTTCTATCCGGAAAATGCTTAGTGAAGTAGGTATAGATGATGATAATATTCGCACAGAAGAATTTACAGGCTATTAGTAAATATAAAGAGAGAAACGAAGCAGACAGTGTTCAATAGATTAAATTCAGATAAATTTCCTTTATGAAATCATTACAACAAATTAAAAAAGAACTCCATGAATACATTGACGGTATTAGTGATGAAAAAGAATTAATGGTCATACATGAGAATACTTTGAAGTATTTAAAAAGAGATTCAGGAGAAGTCAAAACCAGTGAGAATGAGCCTGTACCCAACGATCAACAAAAAGAAATAGATGAAACGATAAACCACGGAAGTGCAGACGAAAATAAAAGAGAAAAAGAATTAAAAAAAAGCATAGGAAGATGGTTTAGCGATGGTGGTAGAAATGCATGTTGAGTTAAGGATTTTCATAAATTCTGTGCAGGTGTTTCTGGCTTAACTCCAATTGAAATGACTTACAACACGCACATAATTGCATACTCTTTTATTGTTAAAACAAAAAGGGATGGAGCGCCCATGCCCATCTTGGGATGAATATAAGGGGTATAAAAAATTATCGCATTAGTTCTATTGAAGTTAATTGTTCATTTAAAAAGGAACTATTACAAATCCAAATAATCCTGACGCCTTTTCTCCGTGCAGTGATTATAGGCAGGATTCGCCAGGAACAATTTAGTGAAGACGCTTCGCAAAAGCCATTTCAAGTTATTATGATCTACCAGAATGATTATCATTTTTTCCAGCCATTGCTTTCTAAATCATCTCAAAATAACGCGCCTGTAGAAAAGAAAGCCACAGAACAAAATAGTTAAACCATGAAAATATCTCCTTTAGCAGGAAAACCAGCAGAAAAAAATATACTCGTAAACATTCCCCGCCTTGTAACAGCATATTATACAGGAATACCAGATATTGGTATTCCGGACCAACGGGTGGCATTTGGCACTTCAGGACACCGGGGTTCTTCCTTAAAAAATTCATTTAATGAAAACCATATTCTTGCCATTACGCAAGCTATCTGCTTTTATCGCAAAGAGCAAAAAATTGACGGACCTCTGTATCTTGGCTTTGACACACACGCGCTATCAGCGCCTGCTTTTGCTACTACCATGGAAGTATTAGCAGCTAATAATGTGGAAGCAATGATTGCTACCGGTGATGAATATACGCCAACACCTGTTATCTCTCATGCTATCTTACAATACAATTCCGGCAGGAAAACAGGCTTGGCAGATGGCATTATTATTACGCCTTCTCACAATCCACCGGACGATGGCGGTTTTAAATACAATCCTCCGAATGGCGGCCCCGCGTCAGATACTGTTACTAAATGGATAGAATCGAAAGCAAACGACTTATTGCAAAACAATCTGCAGTCACTAAAAAGAATTTCTTTTAAAAAAGCATTAGCCGCTGCGACAACACACCGCTACGACTTTTTGAATACTTATATCAATGATCTTGGAAACGTCATCGATATGGATCACCTGCGCGATTCAAAGATCAACATAGGGGTTGATCCGTTGGGTGGCGCCGGTGTACATTATTGGGAACCCATTGCAGAACGTTATAAACTTAATCTGACTATCGTAAATAAATTGGTGGATCCTACGTTCAGTTTCATGACGGTAGACTGGGACGGACAAATCCGCATGGATCCCTCCTCCCCTTACGCAATGCAGCGGTTGATCGCAATGAAAGACAATTATGATATTTCTTTTGCCTGTGATACGGATCATGACCGGCATGGAATTGTTACTAAAAGTTCAGGGCTGTTAAATCCGAATCATTACTTGTCTGTAGCCGTTTTTTACCTGCTTCAAAACCGTCCGGATTGGGATAAAAAAGCTGCTATTGGTAAAACGGTTGTTACTACTCAATTAATTGATCGCATAGCAGCAAAATTGAATAGAAAGATAGATGATGTACCGGTTGGATTCAAATGGTTCGTTGATGGTTTGTTAGATTCATCCCTCTGCTTTGGCGGAGAAGAAAGTGCAGGTGCTTCTTTTTCAAGATTAAACGGAAGTGTCTGGACTACTGATAAAGATGGATTTATTCCGGCATTGCTATCCGCTGAAATTACTGCAAAGATTGGAAAGGATCCCGGCATCATTTATAATGAACTCACCAAAGAATTTGGCGAACCTTTTTATGATCGCATTGAAGCAAAAGCAACTCCTGAACAAAAAGAGAAATTAAAAAAACTCTCGTCTTCGCAAATAAAACATAAGAGTCTTGCAGGGGAAGAAATTAAAAATATACTGACCAATGCACCGGGAAACAATGCATCAATAGGCGGTGTGAAAGTGGTGACAGAAAATGGATGGTTTGCTGCACGCCCTTCGGGAACGGAAGATATTTATAAAATCTATGCTGAGAGTTTTTTGAGTAAAGACCATCTTAAAAAAATCATTGATGAAGCGCAAACAATTGTCAATGCTGCATTATAGATAAATTAAATGAGCATGTGAAATTAAAACTGATTCCTGCAACACATGAGCTTATTATTAGGACATATTGTTGGATAATCTATTCCTGATCTTACAACATAAGAGGATTATTTATCTTTTTTTAACTTACCGGAACTTTTCCCCAATCTAATTATTCCCAATGCATTGAAAAAAGATGATTGTAGATTTATTTATGATTTACTCTTATACGTAGAGGTCGGTCTGAATTTGCAAAAGGCCTCAAATTTATCGGAATAATTTCTCCTTATCTGTTATCTATAGCCGGTACAAGATATTTTAGGGTTCGAATTGCGAATCATCAAAATATATTGACCTTCAAGCGTCATTCCCGGCTTCCAAAGAAATTAGTTCGGCAACGAATATAAGACTGAATTTATAAGCTTGTCAGAAAGAGAGAAATGACTCCAGGATTGGGATATGGAAATTATTAGTAAAGAGTTTTTTTTAGAGAGAAAAGAGAAAACCTGGAATTACGATTTTATCCTACATCATCCCTTGAATAATATGCAGCAGGGTTGCAGGATACACGCCTATCCAAACCAATAAAACAAGCAAAAAAGCCAAAGCGATCCAAGTAGGCGGAGATAATCGCTCATAAAATGGACTGACGTTTTCTTTCCTGGAAAAGAGCGCAATCACTACTCTTAAATAATAAAATAATCCGATTACGGCAGACACGACTAAACAAAACATCAACAACCAGATTTCTGATCCTGCACCAGCCTGCAACAAATAAAAATCGGCTATGAATCCTGACGTTAATGGTACGCCTGCCAAAGCCAATAGCATGACAGTAAAATAAACGGCAAACCAGGGTTTTTGTTGATACAATCCTTTATAGTCTTCTACAGTTTCGGCACCATTTTCTTTCTCCGAGAGAACAGCCACTGCACCGAAAGAACCTATCATAATAATAAAGTAAGAAGTCAAATAAAAAGCCGCTGCCTGTTTTCCCAAAGCTGAAGCGCTTAAAAATGCCACCAACACATAGCCGAGATGCGCGATGGAAGAATAAGCCAAAATCTTTTTGACATTCTGCTCCCGTAATGCAAGCCAGTTGCCGATAAACATGGAGGCTATTGCTATTACAGAGAAAGCAATGAATACACTGTGGTTTTTAAATTCTTCCATTTCAAAAAATAACCGGAATAAAAATGCGACAATACTTCCTTTTGAAACTGTAGAAATAAAGGCAGCTACCGGTGGTGGTGAACCTGCATAAACATCTGGCGCCCATAGATGAAAAGGCACGATTCCCAATTTGAAACCTACACCTACTATTACCAGTGCGAGTCCTGCTAAAAAAAGTATATCGGGAGTTTCACCTGAAGCTAAGTTCATAGACGCAAAACTAAAATCCAACCGGCCTGTGTGGGCATAAATTAACGCCACACCAAACAAAAGAAACGCAGTAGATACAGCCGCTAAAACCAAATATTTAATTCCTGCTTCAATAGCAGTTTCCTGCTTTTTTAAATACGCTATCAATGCATATAATGATATACTTAAAAGCTCCAAAGAAAGAAAAAATGAAATAAAGTGCTTGCTGATAACCATAGCGATTGAGCCCAGCGTAGCGATCAGCAATAAAATAAAATATTCTTCCCTCGTTGTTTCCTTTTTTTTAAGGTAGGAATAAGAGATCAGCGTGATTACAAAACCTGCAGCCAGTATGAGCGCCATAAAGAATCTTCCAAAACCATCTAACACAAAAAGAACACCTACATCGGGTTTATCTGCATTCATAAAGACGGTAGATAAAAATGCGGCGGCAAGAGCAATCAGTGTAACGAAGTTCACAAAAAGATAATTTCTTTTTATAGCTACAGATAGCATGACTATTATGGCGGCAACGCTAATAATAATGAGAGGTAATAGTAAATATATTTCTGCTGTACTTATCATACTATTTAGCCTTTTTAGTTATTTGCGCGTAAAAAAAAGAATAATCGGAGAAAGTTTTTATTGTTTTATCCCTTTGCCTCAGTTGGTGTCCCCGCCAACCGGCAGCAGCCTGTAGAACACCGGTATGGTTCAAATCTTTCTCTGAATGATTATCCTCTATCTGAAGAAAAACTCTTTGCGGTTTCAAAATACTATCTGGTGTTTTTACGGTATTAAAAATTGTTTGTGGGAAAAGGCCTACCCAGAAAATCACGATGATAAGACTTCCCATGACCATCTTTTCCCTGGGCGAGAAATCGGGGAGTTTCAATGCTGATCTTTCCCTTCCGTGAAATATCCGTTGAAGTATTACCAATGAATAAATCATGGAGGCTATTAATCCTAATGCAGCTAAAACAGCAAGCACTGTGTAGGTTTGAAAAGCGCCTGATAAAATCAGAAACTCTGCAACAAAATTACCAAGACTGGGTAATCCAAGTGAAGCAAGTACAAAGATCGTTGTGATGCCACCCATGACTGGAACCTGTGCCCAGAAGCCCCCCATTTTATCCATATCGAGTGTATGAATTCTGTCATTAATAGCACCGGCTATCACGAATAATGCGCCAATGGTAATTCCATGAGCAACCATTTCTAATACCACTCCCTGGTATGCCAATGCCTGGAATGAAAATATTCCAACGATAATAAATCCCATGTGACTCATGCTGGCAAACGCTATCATTCGTTTTAGATTTGTTTGCGCAAATGCAAGCTTAGCTCCATATAAAATACTAATGACACCAACTATAACTGCATAAGGCGCTATTTCCTTCGCTGCATCGGGGAAAATGGGAAGTATAAATCTCAAAATTCCATAAGCGGCTGTCTTTGAAAGTAAACCTGCAAGAATAATTGTTCCGGATGTTGGAGATTCTGTATAAGCATCCGGCAGCCAGGAATGGAATGGGAAAACCGGAAGTTTCACCACAAAAGCTGCCAGGAAACCGAGCATCACCCACAAAGCCACTGTGGGAGAGAGTTGTGTACCCAACAATTGAAAATAATCAAACGTGTAAATACCGGTGGATCTTCCATGAATAAAATACAACGCCAGGATTGCTATCAGCATAAGCATGCCGCCTGCCTGTGTAAATAAAAAGAATTTTATAGCGGCAGGATTTCGCTTTTCATGTCCCCAAATGCTGATGATAAAAAACATAGGAATCAACATCATTTCCCAAAAGAAATAAAACAGGAATAGATCCATTGATAAAAAGACGCCCAACACGGCGGCAAGCAACCACAAAATATTCAGATAAAAGAATCCCACTCTTTCGATCGTTTTTTTCCAGGTAACCAATACGGCTACTAATCCCAGAAATAAAGTAAGCACTACCATTACCAGGCTTAATCCGTCCATTGCAAAATGAAATGAAGCGCCCCATTGTGGTATCCATTCTTT
>JBBSSE010000104.1:0-7889 GCA_038242375.1 Chitinophagales bacterium | reverse complement strand
TAAAAAAATAGGGCCTGGTGGAAATATAGCAACGCTTACCCTGTCCGACGGTTCGGTCATTTCTTTAAATGATACGGAGAATGGCGTATTGACCCAGGAAGGGAATGTGGATATTGTAAAATTAAAGGATGGCCAGATTGCTTATGGAAAAGCTGAAAATGCTACTCCGGAGATACGTTATAATGTCGTAACTACTCCCAGGGGTGGAAAATACAACCTGACTCTTTCCGACGGAACAAAAGTTTGGCTGAACGCCGCTTCCTCCCTGCGTTTTCCTGCCTCTTTTTCCGGAAAAGAAAGAAAAGTGGAAATGGAAGGAGAAGTTTATTTTGATATAGCCGAAGATTTAAAACATCCCTTTATTGTGATGGTGGATGGAGCGGAAATATTGGTTACAGGTACTGAATTCAATGTGAATGCATATCACGATGAACAATCCATGAAGATAACTTTGCTGGACGGAAATGTGTCCCTGAAAAATACACAAAATCAAACAAGTCTTATTGCTGGTCAACAGGCAGAAATTTCAGAATCGGGCAATTTTATGATTCATAAAACAATCGATCTGGATGATGTAATCGCATGGAAAGAAGGATTGTTTCATTTCAATAAAGCAGATTTAAAAACGGTCATGAAAGAGATTTCAAGATGGTATGACGTAGAGGTAGAATTTAAAGATGCGGGAAAAAGAAGAGTTTTTAAAGGCGAAATGCAAAGAGATCTGGAACTTTCCCAGGTAATTAAAATTTTAAATAAACACCATATAAATATTGAGTTATCCGGAAGGAAAATGATAGTCAGTTATTAAAAGAAAACCGGGAATGCGTCAACATTCCCGGAGTTTAAATTCCATAAATAAAAACGTTCAGGTATTCTATTATTTCACTTAAACAATCCAAAATTATGCAAATTTTATTTCGAAAGAAGTTATTAAACAGAAGAAAACCCTGGTTAATTATGAAGCTTATTTTATTTTTCACACTTGTTGGTGTATTTCAGGTATCCGGGAAAGGATTTTCCCAGAATATAAGCCTGAATGTAAAAGATGTTTCATTGGAAACAGTATTCAAAAGCATCAAGAAGCAAGCGGGCTATGTATTCTTTTATGATGCAAATCTGATCAACGATTCCAGGCAGGTAAATCTCCATGTTAAAAACGTGAGTATTGAAACTGTCTTAAATGAAGTGTTTCCTAACCGCGGGGTTAAATGGACTATTGAAAATAAAACCGTTACCCTGTATGGAATGCCAACTAATCCCGTCTTACCTGTTCCTTTGCAAATTGCTGATTTGTCTCCAACTCTAACTCTTGAAGGAGTGGTGTCTGATAAGGATAAAAGTCCTTTGGAAGGAGTGTCTGTAACCATTAGGGGAACGAACAAAGGTACGTCTACCAATAGCCGTGGTGAATATAAATTAGAAGGGGTTGATGATCAGGCTACACTGGTTTTTTCGATGATTGGGTTTTCGGCACAAACTGTTCATATTAATAAAAGGTCAAGAATTAATATTTCATTATTGCCTTCCATTAATGAGCAGGAAGAAATTATTGTAGTGGGATATGGTACTTCTACCCGTGCTTCTTTTACAGGTTCTGCTACTACTTTAAAATCCGATGTTTTGGCGAAGACACCCCGTGTTTCTGTTCAGGAAACATTGCAGGGAAATGTGCCGGGCGTTATGGTAAGCAGCGGTTCCGGTGAGCCTGGTTCTGTACCAAACGTAAGAATCAGAGGTATAGGTTCTATAAATGCAGGAAAAACGCCTTTATATGTTGTTGACGGAGTACCACTGGAAGCCAGTGGTGTGCAAAGTATCAATGCAAATGATATTGAAACGTTAAGTGTATTAAAAGATGCTGCTGCAGCTTCTATTTATGGCTCCCGCGCGGCAAACGGGGTGATACTCATTACTACCAAAAGCGGAAAAAAAGGAAAAACTGTCGTTAATGCTACGTCACAATTTGGATTCAATAATGTGACCATGAATGATGATCAAAAGCCTTTGAGAACAAAAGAAGTCATGGAACTTATGAGAGAAGGCTGGATCAATTCCGGAAAGGATATAAATAGTTTTGAAGCGGAAGTAACTAAAAACGCCGTGGATACAACAATTGATACCGATTGGTTTGATGCTCTTACAAGGCAGGGTGCTTATCAACAATACGATGTTTCTGCAAGTGGAGGAAATGAACAGACACAGTTCTATTTATCCGGTGGTTATTTCAATAGTAAAGGAGCGCTTTTAGGAACGGATTTCCAGCGTTACAATGTCAATTTGAAAATTCAGAACCAGGCTACAGACCGGCTTTCTATTTCAGGAGGATTGAAATTAAATCACCGGGTTAAAAATGGTCAATCAGATGCCGGCTCCAGCGGAAATCCGGTACGTATGTACAAAAGGTATATGCCCTGGTTGAATATTTACAATGAAGATGGATCCTATGATTTAAGTTACGCGAACCTGTATAATCCGGTAGCAATAGTAAACGAAAACTGGAAACGAGTTTATAATTATGGATTATTGGGAAATATTTTACTTAAATATGAAATTACGAAACGGTTAACTTTTGAGAACCAGGCAAGTATAGATTTTAACTACCAGGATGAAAACAACTTTTATAAAGCTGGTATTGGCACGGCTCGTACAAATGGTGGACAGGCTTCTTTTTACACCGGACGTACAGCTAATCTGGTCAATACAGCTATTTTAAGGTACAAGAAATCTTTTGGTGATCACGCTCTGAACGCTTTTGCCGGTTATGAAGCCGAGCAGGTGAAAAATCTGGCAAGCAGCCTGAGTAAAGAAAACTTTTTGCCTGGTACAGTTACGATGGATAATGCCTCTGTATTAAAAAGTGGCGGTACCAGCGAAACTGCGAATTCCCTGGTAAGTAGCTTTTTAAATGGCACCTACAATTTTCAATCTAAATATTATCTGAGTGCTTCTGTTAGAAGAGACGGGTCTTCCCGTTTTGGAAGTGCAAGACGTTTTGGAACTTTCTGGTCTGTAGGAGCATCCTGGAATATTAAGTCGGAAGACTTCTTCCAGGCTCAGAATGTATTTTCCCAGTTAAGATTAAGAGCAAGTTACGGGGTTAACGGGAACCAGGATCTGGGAAATTTTGCCTCAAGAGCATTATATAGAACTGCCGATTACCTCGAACTTCCCGGGTATATTTTTACCAATTATGGAAACGATTTGCTAACCTGGGAAAAGAATAAACCTTTTAATGTGGGACTGGACTTTGGTATACTTAATAACCGTCTAACCGGTACCGTTGAATTTTATGAGCGGGTAACAACTGATTTATTATTGGAGCAGCCTATATCTGGTACAAATGGAAGAACAAGTCTTACGGATAATGTAGGCCAAATGAAAAACAGCGGTGTGGAGATTGAATTGAATTCAAAAAATATTGTTTCCGGCGGAAACGGATTTGAATGGACAAGCTCATTGAATTTTTCAACCCTGAAAAACCAGATCACTAAGCTTAATTCGCCTATTGTGGGAAGTTCTTATAACCGTTATGAGGGTGGTGATTATTACCAGTTATATTTGATTGGGTATGCCGGAGCTGATCCTGAAACCGGGGAGTCAATGTGGTACACGGATGATTTAAAAAATGAAACAACCAATGATTATAACAAAGCCGGATATTTCAACCATGGAAGTGCATTACCTAAGTTTTTCGGCGGATTTACGAATGTACTCAATTACAAAAAATTTGCCTTAAGCTTTATGCTTTATTACAATATAGGCAATAAAATTTATGATAACTGGGGTTCCAATACTTCCTCTGATGGCGGTAAGGGATTTAGCCCTACAGATAATATGTCAAGATATTATTACAACAACCGTTGGCAGAAACCAGGCGATATTACTGATATGCCAAAAGTGGTGTACAAAGGAAAGCAATCCGGTTCAAGTAGTCATAACTCAGCCAGATTCCTCTATGATGGAGACTATTTGCGTCTGCGGGACGTATCATTGTCCTACGATCTTAAATCACAGGGATTGCAAAATGCCGGTATTTCAGGTTTAAGGTTCTATGTGCGCGGAAGTAATTTGCTGACTTTCGTAAAAGATAAGCGCATGGTATTCGATCCCGAAGTGGGAATAGGCGGTATGGCAGATCAGAATGCACCCCTCTATAGAACATTTTTATTCGGAATTGACATTTCTCTTTAATCAAAATTTAACGCAATGAACACTAATAATATTAAAATAAAATATTTTTTACTTCCCTTCATCCTGCTGATTGTTATAGGATGTAAAAAATCTTTTCTGGAAATTGATCCACAGCAGGAAACAGATGTAAGCAGGGTCGCAGAAGATTTGCCAGGTGCAAGAGCAGCTATAATCGGGGTGTATACCCGTCTTAAGCCGGAGACCTATTATGGACGATCCATGATTCTTATTCCCGAAATAATGAGTGATAACGCTTATCTAAGCCGGAGAAACTCTAACCGGTATCAAAGCTATGACCGGTATGGGATTACTACAAATGATGGCTATGCAAGAAATTTATGGGATGAGGCTTACAGGGTTATTGTCAATGCGAATCTATTGATTCAGAAGGCAACGATTACTGATTATCCTTCTGCAGATCAGCCGGAAATAGATCAAATTCTGGGAGAAGCTTATTCGATCAGAGCGCTTGCTCATTTTGATCTGGTACGCCTTTTTGCACAACCCTACAATTTTACCCCTGGTGCAACGCACCCCGGTATTCCTGTGGTTATTAAAAGCGGAACCGTGAAATCTGAAATCATTAATCCTTCCAGGAACACGGTAGGGGAAGTGTACAAACAAATTGAATCTGACCTCAAAACTGCACTTGAATACCTGCCAACAACACCAAAAGGATTTAGTAAATCATTGAAAGGCAGGGTAAGCCACTTTGCCGCAGGAGCGATTCTTTCCAAAGTTTATTTATATATGGAAAAATGGGGAAATGCTGAACAGTATGCTTCCTCCGTTATAGATTCAAAGGTGTATACTTTGTTGAGCAATGCGAATTTTGCCACGGATTTTTCAAAGCAGGACAACACGGAAACTATATTCGAATTACAATACAGCATGACGAATCGTTTAAGTAGCGATGCGCTTGCAAACTTTTTACTTCAAAATGGAAGTTATGGTGATGGACTCGCCTCCATGAATTTGTATAATCAATATGGCTCAACGGATGCCAGAAGATCCTTCCTTAAGATTGGAAAAAGATCAGGTAGCGGTGGGGAAGACCCGGCCGTTATGGTTCAAAAGTATTCCAATATCACCAGTTATGAAGAAGGCGTAAAAGTAATCCGCCTGGGGGAGATATATTTAATTCGTGCTGAAGCCAGGGCACAAATTCCGGGGAAAACGACGGAAGCTGCTGCTGATTTGGATAAAATAGCTCAAAGAAGTGAACCCACGAAAGCTAAATCTATTGCTACCGGTCAGGGCCTGATTAATGAGATCATTAATGAAAGAAGAAAGGAGTTGGCTTTTGAAGGAGACAGACTTTTTGATCTGAGAAGGAATAATAGAAGTTTTACAAAATACATGTCCGATGACAGTATGGAAATCCCATATTCAAATTTAAAAACAATATTACCTATTCCACTTGGTGAAATGAATGCAAATGACAATATTCAACAGAATGAAGGATATAATTAAATAGTCTTTTTTAAATGAACATACCGGTAAATGCGGTTGAACTTCGGTTCAATCGTGTTTGCCGGTTTTTATATAATGCCTTATCTTATTAACCGTTTTCATTTTCCATAAAAGGATTCTAATTCACGGAATGTACATTGATATGATTAGGATATGCTGATTTTATTTAAATCCTTTACTGTCGTGATTATTATTGAAATTTGTTGTAATTAAATGCAAGCATATATTACACGAAACCAACTGACCTTTACTAAAAACCGTTCAGGATCAACAATAGATGTTCATTACTGCAATTCTGTATCATATCTTAAGCTGAATAACATTTGGAGTCGGAACCTTACATCTAAAATCTTTAAAGGACGGTAGAAGTTTACAATCTTATTTAAGAGCGAAAAAAATCAAAAAAATATGAACTTTATAAAATTAATTTCCCTGTTATTAGCCACCTTGTTTTTGAATGCGAGTCTACAAGACGATGATAAAAAGAACATGAATGATGGACCTTATCTGGAATATAAAAATGACGTTATAGAGATGAGAAGTATAGAGCAACTGGATGGAATTAGTAAGGTTTCATTTAAGTCCTTTAGCATTAATGAGAAAGAGAATGTGCCAGTAATGGTTAATTTTACTAATCATCCGAAGTGGAATTTTTCGGTAAAACTTCGGGCATCAATAAAGAATGAACCAGTAGAATTCAAACAACCGGAAAAGATACTTGCACTCTCCGATATTGAAGGAGAATTCAAAGCTTTCAGAGAATTGCTACTTGCAAATAAAGTTATTGACGAACAGTACAATTGGATTTTTGGCAAAGGACATCTGATTATTTGCGGAGATTTATTTGACCGGGGGTCAGATGTAGTGGCTACGATCTGGTTATTATATAAAATGGAGACTGATGCGAAAGAAAAGGGAGGTTATGTGCATACAATTTTGGGTAATCATGATATTATGAATTTGAGTGGAGATGTACGTTATGTAAAATCGAAATACTTTGATAATGCAAAACTTATGAGTGTTGATTATAAAGATTTATATAGTGCAAACACAGAACTCGGCCGCTGGCTGCGAAGCAAAAACATTATAGAAAAAATTGGTGATAATCTTTGCCTCCATGGAGGTATGGCTCCCGAAATCAATGCACTTAAAATGAGCCTGAAAGAAATCAACAACAAATGTCGTCCATATTATGATTTAGCCAAAAAACCTGAAGCATTTACTGACAAAGATCTCTGGAAATTTTTTGATGGTACAAAAACTTCCTTATTCTGGTATAGAGGTTACTTCAAAGACCCCAAGGCCTCGGATGAAAATATTCAGGAAACACTTTCTTTTTATAAAGTGAAAAGGGTAATTGTAGGCCACACAATTATTGATTCAAATGTAGCATTCTATTATGGGGGGAAAGTGTTAGGTATCGCTGTAAATCAGCATAAAGGCAAACATGAAGGCGCCTTATACGAAAATAAAAAATGGTATAAAATAAATACTACCGGCTCTAAAGAGTTACTCTCATTTTAAAATTTAAAAAAATTTATTGCATGGGCGTGTAATTTAAACTCTGTCTAAATAATTTTAGTTATATTATTTAAACATGAGTAAAATGTCCGAAGAAAAAAAAAACATTAGAGCAAAAGGCTTATAGTCATTTATTAAGTAGTCAAAGCTTATTCTATATAACTAATTTGAACTCTACTATTGTTTTATAATCCATATTGGAAAGTATTCTTATTCCCGACCACGGCTGTATCAAATAGGATATTGAATATTCGGCATTAGATCAAATTCATTATTTTTTGAAAAGTTCGAATTGTATACGTTGCTCTTTGTTTTGCTTAAATATTATTTAGGGATTTTTCATAACTAATTGGTAATCCAATTAGGAAATATTCCTGGTGAGGCCACAAATTTTTCAAAGGGAACAATTCAAAAGAAGGAAATTCTGATTCAAATCCTAGAAATGAAAAGGTGTCATCTACAAAAAAAGTGAGTACATTCCCCCCTACACCCCAAACTGCCCTATATTACTTCCGAATATCTTCACCGCAATAGCCAACAATATCACGCCAAAAAATTTCCTCACCACCAGAAGTCCATTTGGGCCAAGGGCTCTTTCAATCCATTTGAGTGATTTCAATACTACAAAGATGACGATACAGTTAATCAGTATGCCGATAAAGATATTTACATCGTGATAGTTGGCTTTTAAAGACATGACTGTG
>JBBSSE010000103.1:0-7901 GCA_038242375.1 Chitinophagales bacterium | reverse complement strand
AGCAAATCTTTCGGCGGATTGGAAAAATTCTTTGTTGGAATATTATATGGATTGTGTGCAGGAAATTTTAGGTGTAGAAATTGACCGCGACCGGTTTGTGAATCAATACAATGGATATGTTTTAATCCGGCTGATGCAGGTCCTGGGCGCTTATGGATTCCGGGGTTTATTCGAACGGAAATCTCATTTCCTGACCAGTATTCCATTGGCACTGACAAATCTCAAATGGTTTGTAACAAATAAAGTGACCGGAATTTCCGTGCAGGAATATGACCGGGTTTTGTCATTAATCGTTCAGGATGAGATCATAAACCGGTTTGTTCCTTTACAAGCTGGTGAGGACTGTCCTTTAATAATAAAAATCTGTAGTTTCTCTTATATAAAAACCGGTTATCCGGCAGATGAGAGTGTGAATGGTGGAGGATTTGTTTTTGATTGTCGCGGTATTTTAAACCCGGGTCGTTTTGAAGAATATAAAATACTAACGGGAAGGGATAAACCTGTTATTGATTTTCTGGAGCAACGCACTGCAATGCCCGAATTCTTAAATAGTGTGTACAATATTGTTAGCATTTCTGTAGAGGATTATATCCGCAGAGGATTTAGTTCGCTGATGATTAATTTCGGCTGCACGGGTGGCCAGCACAGAAGCGTATTTGCAGCCGAAGCGCTTACCCGTTATTTGAAAAATAAATACAAGGTGAAAATAGAATTGCATCATATAGAACAGAAGATAAAAGAGAACAGTTTTTAGTTTGGAGTTTGGAGTTTTTAGTTCGGAGTTCATAGTTCGGAGTTCGGAGTTCGGAGTTCAGAGTTTGGAGTTAAGAGTACGCTTGCTTCTCAGCAGCCTGTCCCGTTTTTTCGGGAGCCTGAATGATTTGTTTCTGGGATCGTGGTCATCTTTTTGGGAATTCGTGTAATATATACCTAAAATTCGTGGTTGAACTTTTGGAGTTATATAGGAGTTTATGATTTGTAGTCCAATAAGATTTGACCTGAGTTTTGGAGATAATATGGTGAAATTAAAGAGAAGTTGGACGGAGCAACTCCGGGTGGGAAGCTTGCCTTTTTGCAGGCTTTCCCGTTTTTTCGGGAGCCTGCACAATTCGCTTCCGGGATCCAGGTGGTTTGAAGAACTCCTGTAATCCAGGCCTCAAATACGTGTTTAAACTCTTGGAGCCATATAGAATTTGTAGTTCATTGCAGCTTCTTAACACTACGAAACTTGATTCCGTTTGATCTGTTCTAAAACCCTGAAAGGGTGAAATGATTATAGAATCATTAACCCGCTATAAAACCAAACCCCGAAGGGGTGACATAATTATTAGGTAAAAAAGATAAAGAGATTTTGATTAAAACAAGCGTACTAAAAAGTCTTCTATAATATTTGTAGTTGAAAAATAATTCAATCATAAAAATAATTCTCTTCCAATGAAAGCAATGATCCTGGCAGCCGGTTTAGGCACAAGGCTGAAACCCTTTACCAACGAGCATCCAAAAGCCCTGGCAATTGTAAATAATAAAACGCTGTTGCAAAGAAATATTGAATACCTGGCCAGTTTTGGATTTAATGATATCATTGTGAATGTGCATCATTTTGCAGATCAGATCATTGATGTTATTGATAAAAACATTGGTTTCGGTAGTAAAGTAACCATTTCTGATGAAACGGATGAAGTTCTTGAGACGGGCGGCGGTATTAAAAAAGCCAGTTGGTTTTTGGGAAAAGATGCTTCTCCTTTTGTGGTAATGAATGTGGATATTTTAACCGATCTGGATTTGGGAAAAATGCTTGACTTCCATGTAAAAAATAATCCTCTTGCCACGCTTGCTATTACAGAAAGGGAAACATCCCGTTATTTTTTGTTCGACGAAAAGGGACTTTTGTGCGGCTGGAGGAATGTAAAAACAGGAGAGGAAAGAATCAGCCGGAAATCAGATCAGTATATTCAAAAAGCCTTCAGTGGTATTCAGATTCTCTCGCCGAAAATATTTTCATTCATGCAAAATACCGGTAAATTCTCAATGGTAGATGTCTATCTGAATCTTGCTGAAACCAATCCCATCATGGGTTTTGAACACAGTGCTTTAAAATTTGTGGATGCAGGAAAACCGGAAAGTATTTTGAGAGCGGAGGAGTTGTTTTTGTAATTGAATGATTTAAAAAATAGGATGCCTGAATTTTTCATCTATTTTATTTTTATACATTTCTTTAAATAAAAAAAGCCGTCAGAATTTAATCTGACGGCTCAAGAAATATTAAAAAAGGATTGAAATTTATTTCTTCCCACTAAACAAACTCTCTTTAGGAACCACCTTTACTTTATCTCCATCTTTCAATGTTTTGGAAACTACTTCGTAAGGCCCGGTTACCACTTCATCTCCCTCTTTTAATCCGGATACCACTTCAATATTATTGATATCCTGGATACTGGTTTTTACAATTCTTTTCCGCACAATTCCATCAGCATCAACTACAAATACAACTTCGTCCAGATCACTGTCGCCACCGCCGCCTTGCATTAAATCAGTTGAGTTCAAATTTTTGTCGGCCAATTGCTGGTCAGCTTTTTTGGCAGAATCACTTTTGTCTCGTGTGCTTACAGCATTTATGGGGATCGATAAAACATCTTTATGCGTTTTGGTTTGTATGTCGGCACTCGCATTCATACCAGGGCGAAAAGGAAAATTTTTCTTTTGCGAAGAATCAATCAGGTCTTTGTAGGAATCCGGATCGATGCGGATATACACTTTGTAATTTGTGACATCCGTACTTGAGGAAGCTTGTGACATGTTTGCAGCCCCGGTATTGCTTGTGGCAATCTGTGTTACTATTCCTCTGAATTTTCTATTATTAAATGCATCTACTTCAATAATGGCACTATCTCCCAAATGAACTTTTGGAATATCATTTTCTCCTACATCTACCCGCACTTCTATCTTGCTCATATCCGCTATGCGCATCATTTCAGTACCAGCCATCATGGAACTACCAACAACTCTTTCTCCCGCCTTTACGCTTAGTAAAGAAATGATCCCGTCCATTGGAGCTTCCAGCGTAGCTCGGCTGATATCTTTATTTGCTTTTGCAAGTCCGGCCTGGGCACTTTGAATGGATGCTTCACTTCCTTTAAGGCCCTGTTGCGCTGCATTTAAATTTGCCTGGGCAGTTTTGTAAGCTGCATCAGCAGTATTGAATTCATTTGTTGAAATGATCTTTTCATCAAACAATTGCTTTTGCATGTCATAGGTTTTCTTTGCCTGATCCAGTTGTGCACGTAAAGCACCCAATGATGCATCGGCATTCGCTAATTGTGCTTTTTGCTGACTTACAATAGCTGCTGCCTGGTCTCTTTGCGTATCATAGATATCTCCGTAAATACGCGCAAGCACCTGTCCTTTTTTTACAGATTCCCCTTCTTCCACTTTCAATTCCACAATCTCCCCTGAAATATCCGGACTTAATTTTACCTCTACTTCAGGATAAATTTTTCCGCTTGCATTTACAGTTTCTACGATGGTTCTTCTTTCTACTTTTTCAGCAGTAACATTAATTCCCTCATCCTTTCCCAATACACCTGTTTTCTTAAGTACGATCAAAATCACTATTATAGCAACCAGTGAAATAATGATCCATTTTAATTTTTTGTTCATATTTTTTATTTTCCTAAAACCTGTTTTGGTTCGTGATATTTATTAAAACTTTTTTTTGAATGCTTCGTTTTGAATTGTTGAATTACTTTAAAAAACTCCTAACTCCTAACTCCCAAATCGTAAATCGTAAATCGTAAATCGTAAATCTTAAGTCTTATTCCAACTTCAACCCCAGCCCCTTATAAAATTCCAAAACTTTCATTTTAAAGACATAATCAAACTGGTTCACAACATATTGAAGTTTGGCCCTGAATAGATTATTCTGATTGGTCACTAATTCCAATGTCGTTAACATTCCTACAGTATATCTTTTCGTGGCAAAATCATAACTCTTCTGCGCCGTTTCAACAGCTTTCAAAGAAGAAGTGAATTTTTCCATTGCGACAATAGCTGAATTATATGCCTGATAAATATTTTGTTTCAGGTTTTCATTGTCCAGGTTCTTTTGATATTCAACATTGCGGATGTTGATCTTGGAACGTTGATAATTTGCTTTTGCCTGCCACCCGCTAAAGATAGGAACTGAAATAGAGATACCCACCTGCTGGCCAAAGTTATTGTTGAACTGGTCACCTAATCCCGGAGCTGTAACATAGCCACTTCTTTCCCCATTTGCAAAAACCGGTTGTTGTACTGAAACAAATCCTCCTGATCCATCAGGAATAACCAAGCCACTTGGAGCATATCCACTTAACACTTTAGAATAAACAGGTGAACGGAAATAACCATAATTTGTACCCAAACTCCCGAAAGCAGAAATACTGGGATACAAAGCACCTTTTGAAGCAAGCGAATTGCTTTTTGCTGCTTTTAAATTGAACTCGTTCATGCGCTGCTGGGGTAAATTAGCCAGGGCTGTTTGATAAACATCTGCAGGTTGCAGGTCTCCAATTGCTTCCACCGGAATTTGATCTAAAGGTGGTTCTTCTACTTCAAAAGGAGCTGCGGCATCGAGGAACATATTTGATTTTAAAACAAGTTTTGCCTGGCTTACATTTCCGATGGCTGTAATCAGGTTTGCACTGTCGTTGGAAAGTTGTGCTTCCAGTTCCAGGGCATTTAACTCCGGTAAAGCTCCGGCATTAACCTGTTTGTTTACGATGTTCAGTTGAGTCATGGACTGCTTTACCTGCACATCAGCGATCTTTTGCTGTTCTATTGAAAGCAAAACCTGTAAATAAGAATTAGCGACTAATAGCGCGATATCATCTTTCAGCTTCTCAGTTTGAGCTTTAGCAGCTTCCAGTGTCCATTGGTTTGCTATGATTGTATTCTTTTTAGCGAACCAATTGAATATTTCAACACTGCTTTGAAAATTCAATCCGACAGAAAAATAGTTTTGATTTTCAAGAATTCCTGTAGAAGGATTCTGAGATTTACCAAAACGAAATCCTTCGCTGTTACTGAAATTAGCAGTGGGGATTTGCGAGAGCCTGCTTTGTTTGTAGTTGATGGCAGAGATATCTGATTGTAAGTCACTTTGCTTAATTGAAATATTATGTTCCATCGCATAATCCACACATTTTTGAAGACCCCATTTTTCCTGGGCAAATGTGGAAAAGGAGAAAATTAGCAGAGGTACTAAGAGTAATTGTTTACGACACATTTAACAAAAATAAGTATTTGAATGATTAATTGCTAGTAGATTGGATAAAAGGTAAAAAAAAGGATGAAATAAATTTCGGGTAGAATTTGTGTTTTTTATTATTTCGTTTTCATTCCTGCAAAACCTCTTTCGAGGTCTTCAATAATATACTCCGGATCTTCCAGTCCCACATATAACCTGATTCGACGGTGAATTTGATTCTTTACATCAAAATCTTCTTTTTTAATACTGGCAATACCGGGAATAATGAGTGACTCATATCCTCCCCAACTAACCGCCATTAAAATCCGCTGTAAACTATTGCAAAATCTTTCTACTTCTGCGGCAGTAGCGGCTTTTAGGATAAACGTAAAAAGTCCACCGGCACCGGACATTTGTTTTTTTGCCAGGGCATATTGCTTGAAATCCTTATCAAAAGGGAAAATAACTTTTTCTATTTCCGGTCGTTTCTTTAAAAATTCAACCACTTTTTTTGCCGAGTTGCTACTCCTTTCCAGGCGCACGAGAAGAGTTCGTAAACCACGTATCATCAGCCAGGCGTTAAAAGGAGTTGTACCAATGCCAAGGTTCATGTATTCGCTGTTGAAAATGTGATCGATCATTTTTTTACTTCCACATAACACTCCGGCCACCACATCACTATGTCCGTTAATATATTTCGTGGCACTTTGTAACGTCAAATCTATTCCATAATCCAGCGGTCGTTGATAAAGCGGGGTGCAATAACTGTTATCGCAGATGGTCAGAATATCTTTGGAACGGGCCAGTTTTGCTACGGCTTCCAGATCCTGTAATTCAAAATTCCAGCTATTCGGCGTTTCGAGGTAAATGATTTTTGTATCGTACTGGATGGCGTTCTCAAAATTTTTGATATCCTTTCCGTCAACGTAGGTGGTTGTAATATTGAAACGGGGCAATACATGATCAAACATTTTTTGAGCCCAGGTATACGGTTTTTCAACAGAAATTATATGGTCGCCGCTTTTTACATTTGCCAACACCGCGGTAAAAATTGTACCCGAGCCACTATTGAAAATAAGACTTGCCTCTGCGCCATCTAATGCGGCGAGTTTTTTCTCCAAAATTTTCAATGTTGGATTGGTCGCCCGGCTGTACAGGTAAGCAGAAGCTTCATCCTGAAAAGCATTTCTAAGATCCTCAACGGAATTAAATGCAAAATTACTCGTTTGCATGATAGGCGGCGCCACTGAATGAAAATAATCTTCGCGGTCTTCGCCAAGTTCGTTGATGATTTCTGAAAGTTGTTTTGGATCTATCATTGGTATTTGTTTTAGAGCTGTGAGCTGGGAGCTATCAGCTCTGACCTATGGAACTTTGAACTCCGAACTCCGAACTTTGAACTTTGAACTCTGAATTCTGAACTCTGAACTCTGAACTTTGAACTTTGAACTCCGAACTCTGAACCACAAACTACAAAGTATAAACTAGAAACTGAAAGGTTTATTTAAGCATTAAATTTGCGGTTGTTCACAATAATTATTTTCATCAAATAGAAAGTTTCAATTTCTCTCTAAATATAACTATGAATAAGTTTTTTCTTTTCCTGCTTTTAATATCCTTTCAGGCCACTGCGCAAAAAACGCCGGTAGATTCTACAGAAATGCTGGAGAATGTGATTATCAATGCCTATGAAAATAACCGGAAATTGATTGAAGTGCCTGCTGCCATCAGTATCGTAACCAATCGGGATCTGAACCGGTATGATAACACGACAATAGTAGAAGCATTAAATACAAAACCGGGGGTTAGAATGGATGAACGGTCACCGGGGAGTTACCGCTTAAATATTCGGGGAAGCTCTTTGCGTTCACCCTTTGGTGTTAGGAATGTAAAAATATATTACGATGGCATTCCTTTTACGGATCCCGGTGGAAATACTTATCTGAATCAATTGGGGTTTTATAATATACAGTCGGTAGAAATTATTAAAGGTCCTGCGGGAAGTGTTTATGGCGCCGGAACCGGTGGAGTATTGCTTTTAAGAAGTGATTCAAAACAATTCCAGCCAGGAGTTTCTCTTGATTATAACACGGGAAGTTATGGCCTGCAGAATATACATGCGAATGTACGTTTGGGTGATAGCAGTCTTCAGAATTCCATCAATTTTCAGCATCAGACAAGTGACGGATACAGGGATAATACTGCTATGCGCCGCGATGTGGTTTCCTGGGATGTGCAACTCAAAAAGGATGAAAATTCCAAATTGAGTGCTCATTTTCTTTTCGGCGATTTATTTTATCAAACGCCGGGGGGGCTTACAAAAGCAGAGTATGATCTGAATCCCCGCAGCGCAAGACCTAAAGCCGGAATATCCCCTTCCGCGCAGGAAGCGAAAGCGGCTTTTTATTCAAAAACATTTTTAGCTGGTTTTTCCCTGGAACAAAAGATCAATGATGCTTGGAAAAATACCACGTCTGTTTATGGTGCTTATTCCCAAAATAGAAATCCAAATTTCAGAAATTATTCCCGTACATCCGAACCGCATTTGGGAGGACGCACCATGTTTCAGTGGAATAAGTTATTAGGGAGTACACAATTCACACTGAACACTGGTGCAGAGTTTCAGCAATCCTTCAATACGCTGCGCGTGTATAAAAATAGTGGTGGAGAACCCGGT
>JBBSSE010000102.1:0-7920 GCA_038242375.1 Chitinophagales bacterium | reverse complement strand
TTATTCTTAAACTCATAAAACCGCACCCAATCAATTTCCATCTCCACGGGTAAACCAGTCGGATCTACAGAACCAACCCAATTACCACCAAGCTGCATATCTATGAGGAGGTAAAACTTTGTATTATTAAATGGATACTGCCCTTCTTTTTCGGTTTGAATTCTTGGATAGGTAAAAGTTTTTTTGTTATTGATAAAAAACACGAGGCTATCCGGATATTTTTCCACTGCGTAGGTATTAAAATCATCCGGGTTTATTTTTCCCGTTGCACCTGGTTGAGGATCTTTTATTTGAAGCCGGACAGTATATTCTGAATGAACTGTCTGGTAGGCAATCGTATCAAAATTTAAACGTTCCATGATATCAATCTCTCCTCCATCAGGCCATTTGCCGCGTTGTTCCGGAAGCATCCAGATTGCAGGCCAGGCACCTTTCGCGGCATTCAGTTTTGCCCGGATCTCCAGTCTCCCAAAACCAAATCCTACTTTGTCTTTTGTATAAACGCCACCGGTTAAAAACCGGGCGGTATCATTTGGGAAATGCGTATTATTTAATCCCCGAAGAATTAGTTTCCCATCCCGCATGGCATAGCAGGAATCAAAATCACTCATATTCCTGTTCCAATCGCTGGGCCCCCGGGGTATTTTCGACCATTTACTCTCATCAAAAGAAGCAGTTTGATTAAAATTCTCTTCCCATGTCAGGGACATCTTTTGTTGACTCATGTGTCTCGAACAACCGAAAGATAAAATGCTGAAGAAAGAAATTACTAAGAAAACGTTTTGCCGCATATTGAATATTTGTATAAAAGGAGTGCTCCTCTTTATGAGATGAACGTTTCAAAAATACGGCTTAAAAATTTTGCAGTTCCTTTTTTTCAAAAGAAATGAACCGGATGAAATAGCTTTGCAGACTACTTATTTTGTCCGTCTCCTATCCACAACCACAAAGGGTTCTTATTGAAAACTGATAGAGACATATTAAATCCATCAAATAAGTACATTTGTATGCTGATTTACAAAAGTTTAAAAGTCTAGTATGGCATTGGAGAAAATAAGGCTGTGTTGGTCAGGCCGGACGGCTTCATTGCCTGGAAAATGGATTAATTGTCTGCTAATCCTGTAGAAACTGTAGATGCAGTTGTGAGGAAGGTTTTATTTGTTTGACAATCTTAGTTGATTAAGGAAAATATGATGTCATTGCTATTCTCACTATTTTCAAGGTAACATCAAATTGTTTATTAATCGTGTTTAAAACAAAGCCAGTACCAAAACAATAATTTGGTGGAATTCACTTGATACACATAAGATTTCTCATCGCTTCTGTGGCCTAAATGATTGGAATACCATCTTATTTGATTTATCAGCTATTGTGCTTGCACGATATGACTGGTAGTAATCATTTGTCATGAGGTCAACCTGGTGAGAATATGTTCTACCCTTCTTTGCCGCACCATATAATTTACTGATGTCCATTTTGGAAAAATCATCGGCTGAATATTTATCCAGTTCGCTGTTAGGTACTTTCTTTTCGTTTATCCAAACACCATAGATTTTTGAATTTTTGAAACTGTTAAATTGTTTTTGTGTAGGAACTACCTTAGCGCCTGGAGGAAACGGTCTCATAAAAACGACGTTTTCCTTTGACTGCTGTTGCAAACTCATTTGTAAGAATATTTCCTCCAGCCTCTTAATTTCTGCTCTTGGGATATTTTTTTCGAATTCAAACCACTTCACTTCAGCTGTCTTATATCGGTCAATAATACTGTGGTATTCATTTAGTAATTCAGGAGACACACCTTCTTTGGTACCGCCAGCGTAAAAATTACGCCGCGTTGGTTTTGTTGTATCCTTTAAGATTGTAGTATCTGGTATCTTAACAGGATCCTGGAGGAGTGTAGTCAATTGTTCTATCGGCTTGGTATCATTTTCAACTTCTTGTGCTAATAGTACTTTAGAACTGAAAACAAAAATAGCTGTGGTTATCATTAATAATACAAAAGACTTCTTTAAAATGGCAATCCGTCTGGAGGTGTACTTTGTAATCATGCTTAATCTTTTTTTAGTGATTAAAAAATTGAACTGACTTGTTATAGAAGGTGCTGGTTGTTGGTTTGTTTTGCCCAGTAATAAGAATTGGTATCCGGTTATATTTTGAAATTTATTGACCACTCCTTCATCAGCAAGAAATTCATGATTGAGTTTAATGGCTCTTTTATATAGATAAATAAATGGATTGAACCATAAAAATGCTGCTATAAATTCTATGAGCAATACGTCAATTGTATGCCCCTGTTTTACATGTGTTAACTCATGATGCAAAATTTCTCTTTCAACTCTCCCCTCTCCAAAAGATGTTTTATTGATAAATATATAATCCAAAAAACTGTGCGGGGCAATTTCTTCTTCTATTAAAACCAACTTGTTGCCTTTATAATCAATTGATTTTCCTTGCCGGATTTTCGCATACAGCTTATAAAGATTTACCATCAACAGAACGAGGAAAAAAGCTGTTACGAGCCAATAAGCATACAACAAAAAACTCTCCGTAGAAATAGTAGTTTGGACGGGTTGAATACTTGTTAATGGCGCAACTTCTGTTGAAACATTTTCCGATATGAAAATATATTCGTTGACCAAATACAAGGGAGTATCTTTTTCTACAGTAATGGTCATTAGCGGAATCAGCAATGAATAGAAAATACTTCCTAAGAGATAAAACCTGTTGAACCGATACATTCTTTCCTTCTCAAGGAAAAGAAAATACACGAACAGAAATGTCGCGGAACAAAGGATTGTTTTAAAAAGATATAGCATCATTTTGTGTTCTTTTTAATCTGATCATCAATGATTTTTTTTAACTCTTCAAGTTCTTTATTGGAAAAATTACTGGTTCTTGTGAAGAAGGAAGCAAATTTCAAACTGGAATTTTCAAAATAATTTTTGACGATTCCTTTCATTTGCTTGGCGAAGTAATCACTCTTTTTGACCAATGGATAATATTCCCTGGAGTTTCCATACAGAGTAAATCCTACAAACCCTTTTTGCTGCATTCTTTTTAAGAGAGTTGCTACCGTGGAAGGTGCTGGTTTGGGTTCAGGATAATGATCCAATATATCTTTCATAAAGGCCTTTCCTTCTTTCCAGATGATTTCCATAACGATTTCTTCAGTCTTAGTCAGCTTCATTATTCTACATTTTGATTTACTATTCTACAAATGTAGAACTAACTTCTAAATTTCCAAATATTTTATTTGCCTGTTGATTATCTACTAAAATTTTATAGAAATTTCCTTATTTGAATTCTCATTCTGATAATAAGGGAATAAGGTTATAGGAAAAGTATAGAACTGTTTATTCTACTAAACTCCAACATTTTTTTAACAGGAATTTCAGGAATCAACTTTAAGAACTGAAGACAGTCTTTGAAAATTTGTATTTATCCATACATCATTCTGCGCATAGAGAAAGATTCTCCTACCTACTTAATAGATTTGTCTTCTAAATTAAAATTGCAATTCACACCTCCTCCTACTCTACAGCAGCTCTCAATTTAGCTAACGCATTATGCAATGTATTATAAATAGTGCGTGGAGTTAAGGAAGTAATAACAGCCATTTCATCAATACTTTTTTCTTCCAAATAGCGAAGTTTTATTAATTCTCTTTGCCGGGTGGAAAGTTGATCTAAAATAATCATCAGGCGTTTTTCTTCATCATACTGATCAGATATTTTTTCTTTCGGATGATCATGTTCCGCCTCAGAAAGGTCTTCAAAATCGTGATTATTTTGAACCAATGAAAACCTTTCCGAATAACCCGTCATTACTTTTTTTTGCTTATAAAGCAGACGCTTGTAAATTCTAATGATGTACTCTTTTGCGTTTTGGATCTCCGGGGATTTTTTGCGCAGTTTCCATAATTCTATAAATAAAAGCTGAATACATTCTTTGGACAATTCTTTATCCCTGTATAAGAAAAAGCCTAACCTGTACAAATCATCATAACAATGTTTGAACCCCTCAAAAAACTCTTTTTCGCTTCCTGAAATAAGCAGACCCCAGTTATTTCCAGGCTTTTTAGAATTGGTATTCATTGCAGAATAGTGCTTTAGATTAAAAAATAAAAAAATATTTTTTTTAAATTGGTAAAAATCCAAACCCCCTGACACTTGTTAATACTAAAGGTAAACTTTTAAAATTGTTCTGATAGAAAAGTGGAATTCCGAATTGTTTAGGGTGGATGAGACACCAACCCGGCGCGTATTGTGGGTAGTGTCTCCACCGCCCGGTTTCAATGCGACAATGCGACATATCATGAACCTGGAAAAGAACAGCAGAGAATGGCCTCATATCAAACAAAAGCCATTTGAAACCAACATGATAACTGTAAATCCGCAAAGGTGTTTTTATAATTAATAAAAGATAAAAAAAATTGGAATGATTGACTATTCAACCTTTAAGGCGGAAGATTTTTTACTGGATGATCATTTTATTGATTATTGTAAAAACAAAACGGAAGACAAATTTCTTTGGAAATCCCTTTCGAATGAGTATCCCGGAATGGAAATGGAAATGGACAAAGCCATCAAACTGTTTGAGATCATGAATCTCAAAACTTCACCGGAAGAGAAAGAAGAGGAATTAAAGAAATTAAAAGCAGTCATATCCTTTTTTGAAAACAGCGGTGAATCTTTCCGCCCAATAAAACCTAAAACGAATTTCTTCCGAATCAAGTATTTTGTAGCAGCAGCCATCATCCTTGGAATCATTGTAGCAGGAAGTATATGGTATAATACTGCAATCATTAAACAAAATTTATTACAAGAATATTCCCTCGACCAATTCAAAACGACCATCACCTCGCCATTTGACGACCGCAAAGAGGTTACACTTCCGGATGGATCCACGGTATTACTCAATTACGGAAGTACCATTAAAGTTGATGAAAACTATAATGCACAGGACCGCCGCATTTTCCTGGAAGGAGAAGCATTTTTTACAGTCCACCCTGATAAAAAAAGACCTTTTACCGTTCTGACAGAACATAGCAAAACAACTGCCCTTGGTACTTCGTTTAAAGTAAAAGATTATCCCGGTGAGGATTTTTCAACTGTCATGCTGGCAACAGGAAAAGTAAAAGTAGTTGCAGTAACAAAGCAAAAAAAACAGGAGGAATTCATTTTAATTCCCGGAAAACAATTGACAATTGACAGGGCAGGAAATTCTATTCCCGTCAGCTTTTCACAACAACAATTAACTGATTGGAGAAATATTCAAATAAATTTCGAAGGCGCAGACCTTTCTGAAATTACGAAAGAGGTTGAATTTTATTATGGTGTACAGATCGTCCAGCAGAATCAACCAGAAAACCAGGTTGCCCTGACAGGGAAATTTTATGACAAACCACTTAAAGATGTCTTAGAAGCGATTTCCTATACCAACAAATTGACCTACACGCAAAAACAGAACACCGTATATATTCATTTTAATGACGGATTGAAATAAACCGAATGATCGATCAATTGAAAATTATAAAAACAAACTCATGAATAAATCTACTTTATTCCTCCGCTTTTCTCTTTTAGGAAAGATCCGGCCAATACTATTTATTTGCTTCTTCCTGTCCACCATACAGGTGCATGCCCAGGATCAGTATAGTTTTAATTGGAACAAACAACCACTGTCAACTGTGTTTTCAGATGTAGCAAAAGCGGCAAAGGTCAATTTTGCCTATAATCCGTTAGAAATAAATGCCCATGTTTCTATCACCTTCCAGGTTGAAAATGTGGCTCTTGAGAATGTATTAACCCGCATCTGCACAAGTATCAATGCAAAATATATTAAATCCGGTTCCACCATTATGCTTCAGGCAAATAGTGTTGGCAGTTTAAAAAATCAATCTGCGAGGGAGTTTTTGCTTACAGGAAAATTAATCGATGAAAATAGCCAGGGCATTGGCGGAGCAACCATTTTTAATTCGACAGTTAAGAGATCTGCAATGTCGAAAGATGATGGAAGTTTTACCATCAATGCGAATGAAAGAGATGAGATCATCATCAGTAAGATCGGTTACCAAACCAAAACGATCCGGGCGAAATTATCGGATAAAATCATCGTTGTAGAAATGGACATCAAGGAACTTGAATTGAATCCGGTTGTAGTTACCGCTTTGGGTATCAAACGGGAATCAAGGTCATTGGGATATTCAGTAGGCCAGGTGGAAGGAAGCGAAATAAATAAAGCGCGTGAAATAAATGTCATCAATTCATTGGCAGGCAAAATCCCCGGCCTTGTAATAAATAGCACCGCGGGTGGACCGGGTGGTTCTTCCCGTGTCATTATCCGTGGAAATACAGATATCACAGGTAACAATCAACCTCTTTATGTGGTGGATGGAATACCGATTGACAATTCAAATTATGGGCAGGCTGGTAATGAAAAATATGCCCAGGGTTTTGATATGGGAGATGCCATATCCGCAATCAACCCGGATGATATTGAAACGATCACTGTACTTAAAGGCCCTTCTGCCGCCGCATTATACGGTAGCCGCGCCGGGCATGGAGTGATCTTAATTACCACAAAAAAAGGCGGACCTAAAAAATCTTTAGGGATTGAACTTAATTCCACCTCTACGATGGAAAAAGTACTAACTCATTTTGATAATTATCAGTATGAATATGGACAAGGTATGGCGGGTACCATTCCACGCGATGCAACCCAGGCAAGAGTTAGCATGTTTAGTAATTTCGGTGCAAAACTGGATCCGGGTCTTATGGTGATTGGTTTTGATGGCGTAAGAAGACCGTATGGCCTGGTTAAAAATAATATTGAAAACTTTTTCAGAACCGGTTCCACATTTACAAATACAGTAGCTCTTTCTGCCGCGTCGGACAATACTACTTTCCGGCTTTCAGTTTCAGATCTTCGGAATAATGACATCGTACCCGGAAGCGGACTTAAAAGAAACACCGTGAATCTGCGGGGCACTTCCAAATTCGGCAAACGGTTATCTGTAGACGCGAAGGTAAATTACATAAGAGAATCCGTTACCAACAGACCCGGCCTGGCAGATGACCCTTCCAATATCGGCAATAACTTCATTGGTCTTGGAAATAATATTGATCAGAAAATATTTGAAAAAGGATATAAAAGCCCCGGCGGCGATTATATAGATTGGGGTGGCGGTCAATACAGGTTGAATCCATATTGGGTAATAAATGAAATGAAAAACACCACGGAAAAAGACCGTTTTATCAGCGCTCTACAGGTAAATTATACAATCACTGATTGGTTGAATCTGCAGGGAAGAATTTCAAATGATCTCACCTTTTTGGAGTACCGAAAATTCAGTCCACGCACTACGCCGGGTTCTTTATTGGGAAGACTGGAAGGTATCAACAGAAAATACAATACCACTGAAGCGGATCTTTTATTATCCTTCCAGAAGCAGCTATCTCCGGATTTCAACCTGGCTCTAAAAGCAGGGTCCAGTCTGTCACATTTGAAACATCCGGGAAATCATCTTGAAGGATCGGATATGCAACAGACAGATGTTATTGCCTTTAATAGCTTTAAGGATAAAATCATTGAAGATGATATGTATGAAAGAAGGATCAATTCCTTTTATGGAATTGCCAGTATTGCTTATAAGAATTTTATTTACCTCGATGCGACCATCCGGAGAGATGCAAGTTCCACACTACCTATAAAGGAAAACACCTATTCTTATCCTTCACTTTCCGGAAGTTTCATTTTCACAGATGCATTTAAAATGAAGGAAAATGGTATCCTGTCCTTTGGTAAAATACGTGCTTCAGCAGCAGAAGTCGGAAATGACACAGATCCCTACATGCTTAATCTGTATTATGGTTTAATGAACAGGCCTTTTAAAGACCAGGTAGTTGGTGGTATTTCAAC
>JBBSSE010000101.1:0-8035 GCA_038242375.1 Chitinophagales bacterium | reverse complement strand
TCTACTTTTTCCTTTTTGCAGGAGTTTAAGAATATAGTGAGAGCCATTAATATTAAAAGAAGATGCTTTTTCATAAAAGAAATTTATTTTTCTGATCAATAAAAAAAGAAAGTTTGCTCCGGATTTCCCGAATCAACTCCTGTGATATAAATGCAATTTAAAGGAGTATAGTTAAGGATCTATTCAATATAAGGATGGCGATAGTCATTTTTGAAAAAATTAACATTGCAAAAAATCAGAAGGTAAGAGCTTTCCCATGCATGATCCTAAAAAAATTATTATCAGCATAAAAATTATTTTAATAGTCCCTTCACGTATAATTTCGCATCTAATGAATCGTATAATACTTACCTTCATTCGATAGCCCCTTTTTTCGTTTTAAGAACCCCATCATTGAAAAAAATATTCAGATATATTAAAGAGGTTTTCAGTGAATTTTCCGCTGATAATATTTTCAAGTATAGTGCCTCTTTGGCTTACTATACGGTTTTTTCCGTTGCCCCAATTTTATTGATCATCATCAGTTTGTCTGGTTTGTTTTTTGGGAAAGAAGCTGTTCAGGGAAGAGTGTATCACGAATTAAATGGCCTCATAGGTGGTGTGGCTGCTTTACAAATTCAAGATACTATTCGCAATATTCATTTGACAGGAAATAGTTTTATAGCTACTGTAACCAGCATAGCACTTTTAATAATTGCCGCCACAACTATTTTTGGTGAGATACAGGATTCCCTGAATAAAATGTGGGGACTTAAAATAAAATCAAAAAAAGTTTGGTGGAAATTAATTCTTACAAGAATTATTTCCTTTTCGCTGATTATCACCATTGGAATAATTATGAGTATTTCGTTAATACTAAATGCCATCGTAACCGCCTTTGGAAGGTTCATTGCAAGGTATATTCAAACCTACAGTATCTATCTGATTGAATTTATTAATGATATTTTATCTTTTCTGGTTGCTGCATTTTTATTTTCTTTGCTGTTCAAAATATTACCCGATGCAAAAATAAAATGGAAAGATGTCGTCATCGGTGGTTTAGTTACAGCGGTTTTCTTTACATTGGGCAAAATAGGAATTGGCCTCTATTTAGGGAAAAGTAATTTAACTTCCCTGTACGGAGCGGCCGGATCTATTATTATATTTATGGTTTGGGTTTATTATAGTGCTATAATTCTTTACCTTGGTGCTGAATTTACCAAAGTATATGCTAACTTGTACGGCGGCAAAATAACCCCAAATGAATATGCGGAATGGGTAAAAACGGAAGAAAAACCCGTCAATTCTCCACAATTAAAAAACAAAGAATTACCTTAGCTTTGAAAACCTTTTAAGTTTACTAAAACGATGAAAAAGAAGATTTTAATTATTGATGATGATTTTGACATGTGTACGCTGCTTAGCCGCTTTTTAGATAAAAAGGGTTATCAGACCGAAGTTGCCTATAATGGTAATAAAGGACTGGCAAAATTCAACGAAGAACATTTTGACATTGTCCTTTGCGACTTCAGGTTAGGTGATAAGGAAGGCAAGGATGTACTTGTTAAAATAAAAGAAGCCAGGCCAAAAACCATCGTTATTATCATTACGGGCTACTCCGATATCAAGATAGCCGTAGACGTGATCAAGCTGGGAGCTTTTGATTATATCACAAAACCATTGATTCCGGACGAAGTAATCAACGTGATAGAAAAAGCGCTCAAAGCCTCTCCAAGTGAGCAAATAGGCATCCTTGCAGGGAATGATTATATGGTTGAGACTTCTAAAGCCTCCGGTTCATCTGCTTCTTCAAAACCTAAAAAAGCTTATGTCGTTTCACCAAACGACCAGGAATATCTTGTAGGTCAGGATGGGGAAACTGCCAAATTATATAAGCAGATCGAAATTGTCTCACAAACAAATTATAGCATTATTTTGTATGGAGAAAGTGGTACAGGGAAAGAAGTAATCGCTAAAACAATCCATGAAAGTAGTAGAAGAAGAGGAAAACCTTTTATCGCAATGGATTGTGGTACACTTTCTAAAGAACTTGCGGGAAGTGAGTTGTTTGGCCATGTAAAAGGAGCTTTTACGGGAGCTATTACAGATAAGGAAGGCCATTTTGAATTAGCCAATGGCGGTACATTATTCCTCGATGAAGTTTCAAATCTTGCTTTGGATGTGCAGGCTTCGCTGCTTCGTGTAATTCAGGAAAGAAAATTTAAACGGGTTGGTGGCACAAAAGAAACCGATGTAGATGTGCGGATAATCGTTGCCTCCAATGAAAATCTCCAGGAGGCCTATAAGAAAGGAAAATTCAGAGAAGATCTTTACCATAGATTCAATGAATTTTCAATCAATCTTCCAGCCTTACGGGAGCGGAAAGGAGACATTCTACTATTTGCCCAGTTTTTCCTGGATAAGACAAATGAGGAATTACAGAAAAACATCGAAGGCTATGAAGACGATGTAGAAGAAATGTTTTTAAAATATGCATGGCCGGGAAATTTGAGAGAATTTAGAAATGTGGTACGCCGGGCAGTATTACTTACTTCTTCAGGAAGTATTAAATCTTCTGTTCTTCCCTGGGAAATCACCCAGGCTCAAAATGAGAATGAGTTTTTAATGTCCTCCAATTCAAACCAGGAAATTTTGGAAACTAAATTTAAAGAAGTCGATCTTAAAGATGCCGCAGCGAAAGCCGAATATGACACGATTATGAGTGTTTTGAAGGATGTCAATTTTAACAAAACCAAAGCTGCTGAGATTCTTAAAATTGATCGAAAAACACTTTATAATAAAATAAAAATTTACGAATCACTCTAATTTTGATTCTTTCATTGAATTAAAAATGCCGGGACTCATTCCTGGCATTTTTAATTTATTTAGGTACGTAATTTGTCAATCACATTGAATAATTAATTAAAAAAAATATTATGGAAGATAAAATAGAAATGACCACACTGACATCAGTTCTGGAAAAACTCCGCGTAAAAAAAATGGACAATGAATTTAAAATGTCCCCGGAAGGTTTTGGGATAGGAAATAATAAATATTACCAGCCAGAAGATTTAAACATCGTACGTACGTATCGCTTTGAGGGAGATTCCGACCCTTCAGATAATGCAATCCTTTATTTAATTGAGGCAAAAGACGGTTTGATTGGTTATTCGCTTGATTCCTATGGAGCATATAGCGATCATGAGGGCGAAGGCTACGACGACTTTATCCGTAAAGTAAAAGTAGATGAGCGTAAAGAACAGGAAATCTTTGCTGATTAAATAATGTAAAATATATGAATAGCCTAAAAAATTAACTCTGGCTATTCATATATTTTCTTAATGAGTTCTTTATTTTTTTCCATAACTACTTTGCGTTTCAAGCTCAATTTAGGTGTCATTTCCCCGGAGTCAATTGTCCATTCACCCGGCACTAATTCAAATTTCTTTACCTGCTCTACATGATTGAACTGCAAATTATATTTATCAAGGATTCCACGATATAATTCAATCACTTTTGGATTACGAATCGCTTTTTCCCTGGAAGAAAAATCAACCTTATTTTCCCGGCACCAATCATCTAAATAACTGAATGCAGGAACAATCAGAGCGGATACAAATTTATACCCTGCACCCACCACCATTATATTTTCAATAAAAGGTGATTCCTTCATTTTGTTTTCAATTACCACCGGTGCTACATATTTACCTCCACTGGTTTTAAACATTTCCTTTTTACGATCGGTGATCTTTAGAAATTTATTATCCACCATCATTCCAATATCTCCTGTTTTGAACCAGCCATCCTTTGTATAAACTTCTGCCGTTAATTCCGGATTTTTATAATACCCCATCATGACGTTTGGCCCTTTACACAGAATCTCCCCATCTTCGGCGATTTTCACTTCCACATTATTAATCAATGGCCCCACGGAACCAAACATTCGTCCTTCCTCCTGATACCTGTTCACACTTATTACGGGGGAAGTTTCAGTAAGCCCATACCCTTCCATAACCGGAACATTGGCAGCGGTAAATATGCGAATGAGCCTTACCTGGCAAGCTGCTCCTCCGCTTATAACACATTTTACATTATTACCTAAAGCTTCCCGCCATTTATTAAAGATGAGCTTATTGGCCAGGGAAAGTTGAAGGTTGTAAAAAAATCCCTGGTTTGTATTGATCTCGAATTTAATTGCAAGCCTGTGTGCCCAGAAAAATAATTTTCGTTTTATACCGGTTAATTCTGCTCCTTTCAACATGATTTTCTCATACACTTTTTCCAAAACCCTCGGCACAGTTGTAAACAAATCCGGTTTTACTTCCTTCAAATTATCACCGATTGTTTCCAGGCTTTCTGCATAAAAAATAGACGTTCCCCGGAATAAATATAAATAGGTAACCATCCGTTCAAAAATGTGATTAAGTGGTAAAAAGCTCAATGCTTTCATATTTTCTCCCGGAGGGAAACAGGGCATACTATCCAGCACATTACTCAAAATATTTCTATGTGAAAGCATCACACCTTTTGGCTTTCCTGTGGTGCCCGACGTATAGATCATAGTCGCCAGATCTTCGTATTTGATTTCTGATGAAATGGATTCCAATTGTTTAAAATTCTCTTCATCCCCCATACTTAAAATCTCTTCCCAATGTTTTACTCCTTCCACCTTTTCAAAAGAGTAGATTTCTTTCAGGTCCGGAAGATTACCTTTCACTCTGGCTACTTTTTCAGATAGTTCCTTCTCATTTGTAAAAATGATCTTTATGCTGGAATCCTGTAAAATATACTCCAGTTCCAAATCATTTATAGTTGGGTAAACCGGTGTCAAAACAGCACCTATCTTTTGTACCGCCAGGTCAAGCATCACCCATTCCGGTCGATTCTTTGCAATGACCGCGATTTTATCCCTTCCTTCCGGAGTATTATCTCCTCTGCCGTAACCCAGTTTTAAAAGACCGGCGCCTAACTTATTTACAATATCCGACACTTCACGGGTCGTATATTCTACCCATTTTCCCTTTTCTTTACCGGCAAGCATCGTACGTTCCGGAGAATCTTTCAAGTGTTGATCAATGCAGTCAAATAAACGGGTTGGTTGTGTCATTAAAAGCAGATTTTATAAAATAAATAATTTACCCCTTGCAAGTTCTAAATTAAAGAATATAAATTAATTAAATCATTCCATTTTTTGCCTTTGCATTTTATATAAAAAAATACGCGAAAATGATTAAAATGTTTCAGCAATTGTAGTCAAACAACCCGACCATAATAGTGCTTAATAAAAAAGATTTCACTAAAAAAATATCTGCAATTCCTAGTGGTAAAATTGTCCTTTGGGCATTCTAAAAAGATTCTCCTTTTGGAATGAACTAAAAGCAGCGTACTCATCTTTATTTGTACCAATCCAGTTTTGATACGCTGAAAGGTTTTGCACAGAGCCAAACAACCATTGATTGTATGCCTGAAACAATCCTTCCGTCAGGAGCTTATCCTGAAGGTCAAATAAACGAAACGGAAACTTTTCTTTATAATCCTTATTCCAATCAAGGATAAAACGTGTACGGATCATCGTTAGTGACTCTGGTCCGATACCTCTTTGAACAACACTGTTTTGTTTATTCATCGTAGCGAGGTAGGCTATTTCAAAGTTATTCTTATCCTTTGTGTCTGCCAGTAGATCTGCTTCAGCAAATAACTTTTTATAGCTTTCAAGCAGGATGTTTTTCATTTCTGCTGAACGGGCAGTGTATGATTCCACATTCAAAAATATTTCTCCATAAAGGATACTCCAGATCTTATCTTTTGATAAATAATAAAACTTTGCCGCGTTGTAATAATTGGTTCCAAAAGCAGGATCTTCTTTGATCCCGTTTTCCCAGATTTTTATAGCATTATTATCTTTTTGCAACCAAAGCAATTCTCCATAATCATTGTAAAGAGGGCCACTTTGCGGAAAACTTTTAAGGCCTTTTTTATACAACCTATCCGCGTCCTTATAATTCAGAGAAACTTTATAAATCAATCCACCAATCTGGTAGGCCTGGTCATCTGCCGTATTTTTATCGAAAAAAGGAGATAATACTTTTATTCCTTTTTCGTATTCATTTTGAAGATAATAATTGAAAGCCAGATCCTTTGCTAAAGCGAGGTTGTTCGGTTCCATCTTAATGGCTCGTACTAAAATAAGCGTTGCATTTGCGTAATCTTTCTGCTGCATGAACGTTTTTGCATTTTCATGAAGTTCTGCTACATCCTGGGCAGAACCCAGAACAGTCAGCATACAGAAGGTTATTACAAGTAGAATTTTGTTCATGCGGTAAAGATAAAATACTTTGCCCTTTTAAATTCTTTATAAAAACTGAATGTTTTTGGAATTGCGGTAATAGGTGAATTGAATGGTTGAATTGCTCTATTGTTATATTGCTGGATGGTTGAATTGTTGAATGGTTAAATGGTTAAATGGCTGAATTGCTGAATGGTTGAATGGTTGAATGGTTGAATGGTTGAATGGCTGAATGGCTGAATTACTCTATTGCTGGATGGTTGAATAGTTGAATTACTTATTCCTCACGGCTCTTTGTGCTCAAAACTCACAGCTCACAGCTGACAGCTCCTTACCTTTGCAAAATGAAAATCGACATCATCTCTGTAGTTCCGCAATTAATGGAAAGTTTTTTTGCTCACTCTATTTTAAAAAGAGCGGATGAAAAAGGATTGCTGGATGTAAAAATCCATAATCTACGGGATTACACGAATTATAAACACGGGCAAGTGGATGATTACCAGTTTGGAGGTGGTGCCGGTCTTGTAATGATGGTGGAACCCTTGGTGAATGCCATCGAATCATTAAAAAAGGAAACCAAATATGATGAAGTAATTTTTCTGACACCTGACGGTGAAACATTCAATCAAAAAACCGCGAATTCTCTCAGCCTAAAAGAAAATTTATTATTAATCTGTGGTCATTATAAAGGGATTGACCAGCGGGTCCGCGATCATTTTGTAACGAAAGAAATTTCGATTGGTGATTATGTATTAAGTGGCGGAGAATTAGGTGCAGCCGTACTTGTAGATGCGGTTGGCAGATTAATTCCCGGTGTATTGAATGATGAAACTTCTGCTCTCACCGATTCATTCCAGGATGATTTGCTGGCGCCACCTGTTTATACCCGTCCGGAAGAATTCCGGGGATGGAAAGTTCCGGATATTCTCATGAGTGGCAATCATGCTAAAATTGAAGAATGGCGCTATGAGCAATCGATGGAAAGAACGGAGAAGATCAGGCCGGATTTGATTGGGGATTGAGGGATGGGGATTGAGGGATGAGGATTGAGGATTTGGGATTTCGGATTTGGGATTTGGGATTTACGATTTTAGGACATCTATTTGAAATACGATCCCGGCACCTAAGATATTTGAAATAATTTCTCCTTTTACACTTTCTTTCGCTTCATAAATCCCATTTTTTAAAAAGAAATAATCAACTAAAGATGTTTCCGGGTCAACAATAAAATACTCCTTAACACCAAATTTTTCATACACTAATTTTTTCTCTCCATAATCCAATTGTGAAGTGCCTGGTGACAATACTTCTATCACCAAATCAGGTGCTCCAATTAACCCTTTTTCTACAATAAGATGTAAATTCTCTGACTTAATGAAAATCAAGTCAGGTTGAAAAATATTTTGATTTGAAAAATGGACATCATAGGGCGAAATTCTTAATTGCCCGATCTTATTCGTTTTTAAATAAATGGATATATTTAAAAACAATTCACCTAAAACAACTTGATGAATATCTCTTGGTGCAGGACTCATAATTAATTTGTCATTTATTAACTGGCAAAGGGTCCCCTCCGGAAGTGTTTCCCATACTTCCAACATCGATTTTGGAGGATGAATTAAAGTTGTGGTCATAGTTTCTTAATTTGAGATTTGGGATTTAGGATTTGGGATTTATATTTAAAACGCGATCTCAGCACCTAAAATATTTGAAATAATTTTTCTTTTTACATTTTCCTGTGCTTCGTAAATCCCATTTTTTAGATAGAAG
>JBBSSE010000100.1:0-8039 GCA_038242375.1 Chitinophagales bacterium | reverse complement strand
GAGGCCATTTCACTTGACTTTTTTAAGGCTTCATTATCGAAATTTTTAAGATACCCGAGACTTTCAAAATAAGGAATCATTAATTCAGAATCCATATTTCCTACGAGGTTATCTTTGGCCATCGGGCAACCACCGATTCCTTTCAATGCGCCATCAAAACGAAGGCATCCGTTATTGAGTGCCGCATCAATTTTTTCCTTCCAGTTAACCTGTGTTGAATGCAGATGCACACCGGTTTCTATTCCCGGAAAATCCGCAATAACTTTTTGAACCAAAGATGCAATCTGCCTCGGGTTGGCCACTCCTACTGTGTCAGATAAAGATAGAATCGTCACACCTTCATTTACTAAAATTTTTATCCATTCCAAAACAATTTCTTCAGAATATTCATCTTCATAGGGATTCCCAAAAGCCATAGAGATATACACAACCAGTTCTTTCCCATTCAGATCACAAAGCCTCTTAATTTCTTTCACTCTTTCCAGCGATTCGGGTACGGAACTATTTGCGTTTCTATGTTGAAAGGTAGGAGAAACAGAAAAAGGAAAACCGAGATACGTAATTTTTTCTAATGCCACGGCTCTTTCTGCACCGCGTACATTGGCAATAATGCATAATAATTTACTGATACTATTTTGCAAATCGAGTCCGGCAATCACCTCTTTTGTATCGGCCATTTGAGGAATCATTCGCGGAGATACAAAGCTCCCGCAATCAATGGTGTCAAAACCTACCTTCAACAACTGATTAATGAATGCGATCTTTTGTTCCGTAGGAATAAAATTTTTCCAGCCCTGCATGGCGTCGCGGGGACATTCGATTAATTTTAATTCTATATTTGCCGGCGCTGATTTCTGTGCAATCATTTATGCAATTTCAATAATTTAATTTTCCGCTCCTTAAAAATAAGCAAAGATTTCAATTAGCTTAACAGTTTCTACATTCGTTGTTTCATGGCTTCATATAATACCATTCCGGTGGCTACAGATACATTCAGTGATTCAAAATCGTTTTGCATGGGAATCTTAAATTTCCCATCGCATATTTTATACAGTGATGGATGAATCCCTTTATCCTCGCTTCCCATAATGACGGCAGCCGGCTCTTTGAAATTCATTTCAAAAACATTTTCTGTAGCGGTCATTTCACTTGCATATACTTTTATACCATTTAGATGCAATTCCTCCACAGCGGAGTGAAGTGTTTTCACCCTGCAAACAGCTATATTTTCGAGGGCACCCGCAGAAGTAGTGATGGCATCTTCATTCAACGCCCCTACCCCTTTTTCAGGAATAATGATTGCATGAACGCCGCAGCAGTAAGCCGTTCTGGCAATTCCGCCTATATTCCGGATATCTGTGATACCATCCAACAATAAGAAAAGCGGCGTTTCCCCATTTTCTACCACAAAGGAAATTATATCCTGCAGGTTTTGATATTTTACTTTTGAGCGAAGCGCTATAACGCCCTGATGATTTTCCAAATTAAAATTCCTCAATTTCTCAAACGGAACCTTATTTACGGGAATCTCGTATTCGGTAGCAAGCTTCTTCAATTCTCCCGCCTGAGGTGAATTAACCGTATCCTGTAAATAAATTCTTTCTAATTGCTCTCCGATTTCAATAGCTGTAGTGATGGAATCAAATCCACCAATTAGTAAGTTCTTTTTTGGACGGTGTTGATGTGTAAAATTTCTTTGTTGTCTCAATGGAATGTGTTTCTTGTTGTATTTATTTAAAAAATCTTTTTAAAGCCGGTAAAGGTACAAAATAAAAAAAACCACAAGTATCGATTACTTATGGTTTTTTTATCTTGAATCTTTTTTATTTTATTCCAAAAGCTTTCTTCACTTTCGTTACATAGTCTAATTTTTCCCAGGTAAATAATTCTACTTTCAATTTTTTATCCGGACCATTCGGGAGTTTAAATGATTTTGTAACTACCTCATTCAGGCGTCCCATGTGGCCATAAGCCGCTGTTTCCTGGTAGATTGGATTTCTTAATTTCAATCTTTGCTCAATAAAGTATGGACGCATATCAAAAAGGTCTAACAACTTTTCAGCTATTTCGCCATCGTTGATATTTAATTTGGAGGTTCCATACGTATCTACATACAAGCTTGTTGGTTTGGCTACACCTATTGCATAGGAAACCTGAACAAGAATCTCATCGCAAACACCGGCTGCAACAAGGTTTTTCGCAATATGCCTTACAGCATATGCGGCACTTCTATCTACCTTACTTGGATCTTTCCCACTAAATGCACCACCACCGTGAGCGCCTTTTCCACCATAAGTATCCACAATAATTTTACGGCCTGTAAGACCTGTATCACCATGTGGGCCACCAATCACAAATTTTCCGGTCGGATTAATATGATATTTTATCTTATCATTAAAAAGATGCGCATAATCCGGATATTTTTTCTTCACTCTTGGAATAAGAATCTTGATGATATCGTCGGAGATCTTTTTAAGCATCACTTCTTCTGTATCAAAATCATCGTGTTGAGTAGAGATCACGATGGCTTCAATTCTCAAAGGTTTATTATCATCGCTATACTCAAGCGTTACCTGGCTTTTAGCATCAGGTCTTAAATATTTTATTTGCTTATCTTCTCTTCTGATTGCGGCAAGTTCAATTAATAAATTGTTGGCAAGATCGAGAGCAAGAGGCATATAATTCTTGGTTTCGTTTGTGGCATAACCAAACATCATTCCCTGATCACCAGCTCCCTGTTCTTCCTTATTCTTCTTATCTACTCCCTGATTAATATCAGTGGATTGTTCATGAATAGCAGAAAGGATTCCACATGAGTTTGCTTCAAACATGTATTCACTCTTAGTATATCCGATCTTTCTAATCACATCTCTTGCAATCTGCTGTACATCCAAATATGCCTTGGATTTTACCTCACCAGCCAGTACGACCTGTCCTGTGGTAACCAATGTTTCACAGGCCACTTTACTTTGTGGATCAAAAGCAAGAAAATTATCAATTAGCGCATCACTGATCTGGTCAGCTATTTTATCCGGATGGCCTTCGCTCACAGACTCTGATGTAAATAAATAAGGCATATTTTAATTATTTTTTTGCGGCAAAACTAAGTTATCAAACGGAGAAGTCAAAATGGATTTTCATCATTCTGTCCTAAGTGTTTTGTGCAGATTTAAAGTTTGGAATAAACAATGTGTAATCTCACCCTTGAAGGAGTACCATCCGTGCCATGAAGTTTTATCCTGCCATCAGCAATATTATTCATGCCATAATGAAACTTATCAATGAATTGTTTGCACCTGTCTATATACGCAGACTTATTGTGAATATAATAAGGGGCACTTAATCTGAATACCGCGTTATTATCATGCCTTGTAACAATACTTTGAACATATCTTGATACATTGAAAACATATTGATTAACTGTATTTCCATTTGCATCCTTTACCTTTTTGGCCATACCACCTAAGCTTGCAAAATTTGATGAAATAGCGTCCTGGTTGAAATCACATGGAACCGGAATATATCTTCCTATTGTTGATGTATCCTTTGTATCGAGGTAAAGCATATGAGGCGCTTTAAATAAATCATCAAACGTATTGTTTGAATAGACCTGTTCTACAATTAATTCTGCCCGGTTGATAACCCGGTTTGATAAATTAGACAGAACAGGAATTTTTAATTCCGCATAGTTACCGGGAGAAGCTTGAATGTAAATTTCTTCGTCTCCTGCTACAGGCTGCGAAAGATGTTTTGTAATTTCGGAGGTTCCTCTTGTTCTTTCTATAAAGTTTGCCTCACCTGAAAGGTTGGTCATTGGAAACCTCAAAATAGTTGTGTCTTTTTTATCTCCTTTGGTTGTTCTATAATAAATAGCCAGACCTGTATTCGCACTGGAAAGATTGAAATAATTTATAGCTTTCCCTCCGGTTAACTGATCACTGATTATAGCAAATCCTTTATTATTAATTTTAAATGCAGAATCAGATGCTAATAGAGTAGAAGCACCGGAAAGCCAACCTTCAGCCAAAAACTTATCAATTGGTATTCTTAATTGATTGGCAACCTTTCCTCCCAATACATCAATAGAATCCTTAAATCCGGCTGGAGTATATGCTTTTTTACCGAGCAACAGGCTCTGATATTGAAATGCATCGCAGGTAGTATAAGAAGAATCTACTTTAAAACGATCCGTTAACGGATACACACTTGCATTTTGAACGGTATTGGTATCACCATAAGAATAAACATATTGCAGTATAATAACCGCGGAATCTACAATAAGTCCACCGGCATCATGATCGGAAATGGTCACCGGAAAAGCAGCCGGTTTAAATTCCACATAAATGTTTGCATTTGTTTTCCCAAAATAGGGATCATCTGAAATGATACCCAAAGCATTCAAATCAGCGCGGTTCAGTGTGTCGCATGAAGGAGTATTATCAAAATTCGTAGCAATAACATTTACTGTAGTATCAAATGTTTGGATGTTGTCTACTGCTGGCAAAAGTCCGGCTCCGATTTTAGTTGTATCGATTTTTGTGCAACCTATGGCAAATAAAAAAGAAATCAGAAAACCCGCTACCGCAGTTTTATATTGGCTTTTTAACACTTGAGTGTAAGATTTGAGATAAAAAAATTGGAGAAAAATTATTTAGAAGCAAGGTCGTTATACAATTGTAAATAGTCTGTTAAATCTGACTCTTCATCGTATTTTAGAACCTTCTTACCTTTCGCTTTTGCAAACTCAGTGACAAGTTTTTTATCAATTTTGTCCGCTCCAAAAGTAATCGCATCAGCATAATGCGCGCCTCCTCTAAACATATCTATATTACTTCCTTCACCAAAAGGAACAAGGTCTTTATCTTTTACAAAGGAATTCAAGGTAACCATATCCTTAAATTCAGGACCCATTTTCTCTTTATAAGTCGTTTGACCAATGGTATAAATCACCTTACAATTACTAAATACAGGCTCTTTTTTATAAGCAGTTTTAATAAACAGCGGGATTAAAGCAGTCATCCAGCCACTGCAATGGATTATATCCGGCGGCCAGCCAAATTTCTTCACTGTTTCTAAGGCTCCTTTACAAAACAAGACTGTTCTCAAGGCATTATCATCAAACCATTTATCATTCTCATCATGGAATAAAGATTTCCGTTTAAACAAATCATCATTATCCAGGAAATACACCTGTAAACGCGCATTGGGCAAAGAAGCCACTTTAATCACAAGTGGATAATCGTCACCATCTATAGATATATTAATTCCGGAAAGACGTACTACCTCATGTAACCTGTGCCTTCTTTCATTGATCATTCCAAAACGGGGCATGATACAACGTACCTCCATTCCTGTTTCATTAGATTTGACGGCCAGCCTGTTCACGATTTCAGCAAATTCTGTCATCTCCAAATATGGAGACATTTCATTTGCTATAAATAAAATTCTTTTCTTTGTCGACATTTACAAATGATTATTTAGCTTAAATTTTTTTAATTCAGGCGGCAAAGGTACCATTTTTATTCGGTTTAATATTAGTGAATGCGCATATTAACCATTATCCCTCTTAACTTATGATGATAATTGACAATTTCAAAGACCTTCGTTCTCAACTTTCAACAGCCAATAGTTTTGGTAATTCGATCGGTTTTGTTCCGACTATGGGAGCACTTCATTCTGGCCATGCTTCCCTCATAATAAAGAGTAAAGAGACCTGCGATCTGACGGTTTGCAGCATTTTTGTAAATCCTCTTCAGTTCAACAATCGCGAAGATTATATCCATTATCCTGCAACTGTGGAAAAGGATATTCCCCTGTTGGAAGAATTGGGATGTGACATTTTATTTTTACCATCCGAGGAAGAAGTCTATCCGGATGAGGCATCTAAAAATAAACACTACGAACTTGGTTACCTCGAAAATATTTTGGAAGGAAAATTCCGGCCGGGGCATTTCCAGGGAGTTTGCCTCGTAGTAGAAAGATTATTGGCCATAGTAAAGCCTGATCTTTTATTTCTTGGCCAAAAAGATTTTCAACAATGCCTCGTCATAGAAAAACTGATTCAACTAATGGATGCAGATATTAAAGTGGTAAAATGCCCTACCCTTCGGGAAGATAGTGGCCTGGCAAAAAGCAGCCGGAATTTACGGCTAACAGAAAGTGAATTAAAAACAGCCGCTGAGCTTTATAAGGCCTTAAATTTCATAAGCAAAAATTCAAAAGACCAGTCATTTATCCATCTTCAAAAGGAAACAACCGATCATTTAGAAAGCCTTGGATTTAAAATTGAATACATCGCCCTGGCAAATGCAAACACGCTTGAACTGGAAGACAATTTCAAACCTGATACGAAGCAAGTAATCCTGATTGCTGCATATCTGAACGGAATCCGGCTGATTGACAATTTGATTATTAATTGATAGCTCATTGCTGATAGCTGTGAGCCCTTGCTTATTGCTTATTGCTCATTGCCCATTGCCCATTGCTCATTGCTCATTGCCCATTGCTCATAGCTCAAAGCCCACAGCTCACAACTTCTCCATATAAATCTTAATGGAATCCACGGCCAGTCTCGAACGAAGCCACTTTTCTATTTTGGGCTTTTCATTCATCGATTTTTGAAGATCAGAAGTGCCAATGAACAGGCTAAAATAATCTGTTCTTTTGGAAGAATCACTGAACACAAACTGGTTAGCCGTTCCGCAACTTTTTATTTCGGGGAAAATGGGTTGCAGTTCTTTTAACAATTGCCTTCCTAAAATTTCTGCTCTCTTAATGCTATCCTGGCGGTGAAGAGTTCTTACCAATTCCTGTTTCAACCTGTTTATTTCTGTTTCCTGGGAATTCATGGCGAGAATATTATCTTTATTATCATCCATGGAAAAGCCTTGCTGTATCGTGATTTTCGCATCTCCTATACTATAATGTTTTGCTTTTGATATAACCCCTTCTTTAATATTTTCAGGAATCATTTTTCCTCCGTAAATGAGTTTGATTGTTTTGGCCGAAGGGTCAATTTCAGATTTCAGTAAATAATCTCCTTCAATATAGCATTCATTTCTGATGAAGGTGTTGGCATTTCTATTAAAATTTTCCTGGTTCACCAATACATATCCGAAGTAAATCGCAGGAAGCATGGTGATCGTTACAATGATGCTTACCCATTTGTTGGTTGATTTTTTTGCATCCTCTCCCGCAAATTGCCATTTGGGATATTTGAGCAAGCGGACAGTAATAAGCGTTGCTGTGGCAATAAAAACAGAATTGATGGCGAATAAATAAAAAGCTCCGAAAAAATAATTCCACGTACCTGTTGCCAGGCCGTAGCCTGCCGTACATAAGGGCGGCATGAGCGCAGTAGCAATAGCGACACCGGGAATCACATTTCCTTTTTGCTTACTCGACACTGCGATGATTCCAGCCAGGCCGCCAAAAAAGGCAATGAGAACATCATAAATATTTGGTTGGGTACGGGCAAGTAATTCTGAGTGCGCTTCACTGATGGGTGTTATTAAAAAATACAGTGTAGAAGCAAGCAAGCCCGAAATAACGGCGAAACCAAAATTCACCAGGGAGCGGCGCAATAAACCAAAATCATACGTTGCGAGGGAATACCCGGCCCCTATGATAGGCCCCATTAAAGGAGAAATCAACATAGCTCCAATAACGACTGCCGTAGAATTCATATTTAATCCTACACACGCTATCAGAATGGCAAAAATTAATATCCAAAGATTGGTACTTTTAAAATAAATACCTTTTTCAATGATATCATGAATAATGGTAAAATCCTCCTGTTCAGATTTCAGGTTGAATTTTTCTAAGATTTTTTTTACATCCATTGATGGGAGTTAATTTTTCAGAATTTTCCTGACAATGCAAAAACTGACAGGCTGCAAAATAATGGCTTTTGCTGAACATAAGCATAAGAATCTATCAACTTCCTATACACCGTGTTTTGGAACATTTACTGAAAAGCCATCAACAAAATTCCGAGGGCAGCGGCTCCCATGCCAATAAAAGTGATCCACAATAAAATG
>JBBSSE010000099.1:0-8200 GCA_038242375.1 Chitinophagales bacterium | reverse complement strand
TTTTAAAAAGGATAAGATTGTTACCCCTTGATAAAAATGTTGCAAAGGTTGCTGTGGAAATAAATAAAAACCTTAAAATTAAACGCAAACAAATTTCAATAGCGGACCTGTTTATCGCTGCAACAGCTGTATCTAATAACATGCCTCTATCCACATTGAATACATAACATTTTGAGCGAATTGAAGGACTGGTAATTATTGAATAATTCAAAAACATTATTTTGAAATCATAAAAATTCACTCATTTAATTTATTAATCGCCTCCCCACAAATTTTCTTGCTGGAATTTAGAGCTTTCTATTAAAAGAACGTTGACCAGAGACTCCGATTCACGAATTAACTTCTTTCGTGAAGTCGGGACACATGTCTTTGTTGGACTAAACAACTTCCCGAACTATTTTCATAATGTCTATTCCAGGTTCGATTCACCATTATAGGAGGCATCAGAATTAATTGTAAACCCTCTAATTTAAAATAACTTTCAACTTCGGTATCACATTTGATATGGAGAATTGTTCTCATTTTTATATTAGAAATCAATTCATTAACATCAATTATATTTTATGATGCAAGGAGCCATGCTTCAATACTTTCACTGGTATTTACCAGGCGATGGAAATTTATGGAAGCAAATAAAAGAAGATGCTCCACGCCTTAAAAAAATGGGATTTACGACCATTTGGTTTCCTCCGGCCTTTAAAGGTTCATCCGGTGGATATAGTACAGGATACGACATTTATGATCTTTATGATCTTGGTGAATTTGATCAAAAAGGTTCTGTACGTACAAAATATGGAAACCGTAAGGAATATGAGGAAGCCATTGCCGCTGTTCATAATGAGGGTATGCGGGCCATGGTAGATATTGTTTTAAATCATAAAGCAGGTGGCGACGAATTGGAAAAAATCAGAGCCGTGGAAGTCAATCCCGAAAATCGAAACCAGGTACTATCTGCTCCCATGGAAATAGAAGCATTTACAAAATTCACTTTCCCCGGGAGGGGAAAAAAATATTCCGATTTTGAATGGAATTTCATGTGTTTTAGTGGGGTAGATTATGCGTATAACTTAAGTGAGGATGGAATTTTCCGTATCCTGAATGAATATGGTGACTCCTGGCAGGAAATGATTAGTGATGAAAAGGGAAATTATGATTACCTGATGTACAATGACATTAATTTCAGAAATCCGAATGTCACAGAAGAATTAAAAAAATGGGGGAAATGGTATTGGGACCAGGTACATTTTGATTCGGTAAGATTGGACGCAGTAAAACATATTCCTTCCTTTTTTTACGTGGAATGGCTGAACAGCCTTCGGGAACAAACGGGTAAAGAAATATTTGCGGTGGGAGAATACTGGGCCCCTGGCTTCTTGAATCTTCTGCTAAAATATATTGAGTCAACAGAAGGTAAAATGAGTCTTTTCGATTCCTCTCTGCATCAAAATTTCCACCAGGCTTCAAATGGAGGAAGTAATTATGATATGCGGAATATTTTTAGGGATTCCCTGGTTTTAGCTATGCCGGAAAAAGCGGTTACTGTGGTGGCAAATCATGACACGCAGCCATTACAATCGCTGGAAGCCCCAGTGGAGCATTGGTTTAAAAAGATTGCCTATGCGCTTATATTACTTCGTCAGGGTGGATATCCATGTGTATTTTATCCGGATCTCTACGGTGCAAATTATAAAGACCACGGTGATGATGGAAACGAATATGAAATCTGGATGCAAAAGGTGGATGAATTGGAAAAATTGCTTGAAGCACGGAATAGGCATTCATATGGAGAACAAAGAGATTATTTTGATCACAACAACTGCATTGGCTGGACCCGTGAAGGAGATAATGATCATAGTGGTTGCGCCATAGTCATTTCAAACGGGGATGATGGATTTAAATCCATGGAAATCGGGAAACGCTACGCAAAGAAAAAGTTTGTGGATATGCTTGGCAAAAATCCAGCGGAAATAGAAATTAATGAAGAAGGCTGGGCAGAATTTTACGCACCGGCCGGTTCTTTATCTGTGTGGGTAGAAAAAGGAAATTAAATTCTAATTTAGGATAAAAAAAGAATGGAAAGATATATTTCAATTTTGAGAGGAATCAATGTTAGCGGTAAAAATTTAATTAAAATGACCGGTCTAAGAACTTCCTTTGAAAATCTGGGATTTTCAGATGTTACCACTTATGTACAAAGTGGCAATATTATTTTCTCCGGCAAAAAGACTTCATTAAAAAAACTGGAACAAAGTATCCATCAACAAATAAAGAAAGATTTTGGATTTGAAATTCCTACGATCGTGCTTACAATGGAAGTGCTGGAGAAAGTAATTTCCGGAAATCCATTTTTAAAAGATCCCAAAAAAGATCCTGCTTTTTTCCATGTAACCTTTTTGGGGTCTAAACCTGAAAAGGTTGATATGAAGGAAATAGAAGCTAAAAAACAAGAGGAAGAAGAAATTATTTTTGAAAACAATGTCCTTTACCTGTATTGTCCGCTTGGTTATGGAAATACAAAATTGAACAATAACTTTTTAGAGAAAAAATTAAAGGTAAATGCTACGACCAGGAACTGGAGAACGACAAATGAATTATTGAAACTTGCCCTTGTCCCTATTGAGAATAAATAAAACTTCACCTATCCAAAAAAGTCAAAGCTTATCAACTTTAGGTGAATCCTATTTGATTTCATATATCATTCTCTACCTATAATATCTACATTTCAAAGAAATATTTACCTTATAAAACTATCTCCCCCATCCTGCTTATTTTTGCAGCTAATTCAAATGATCCCCGGGAATGAAAGAAACCATAAAAAACCTTGCAGAAAAATATGCTGATGAATTCATTGAAATCCGCCGCCATCTTCATGCGCATCCGGAATTAAGCTACCAGGAATTTGAGACTTCCTCTTTTGTTCAGGATAAATTATCTGGTTGGGGAATTGAGTTCCAGGTAATGGCAGAAACAGGAGTTGTCGGATTAATAAAAGGGAAAAATCCGGAAAAAAGAATCATTGCCCTGCGGGCAGATATGGATGCTTTACCTATAACAGAAGTGAACGATGTTTCCTATAAATCAAAAAATGAAGGAGTCATGCATGCCTGCGGACATGACGTGCATACAAGTTGTCTTCTTGGAGCAGCCAAAATTCTGAATGAATTAAAAAATGAATGGGAAGGAACAATTAAAATCATTTTTCAACCAGGAGAAGAAAAAAATCCGGGCGGAGCAAGTCTTTTGATCAAAGAAGGTGTTTTGGAAAACCCAAAACCCCAGGCGATTTTTGGTTTACATGTGCACCCAAATCTCGAAGTAGGAAATTTTAGTTTCCGGGGTGGAATGGTCATGGCGAGCGCAGATGAATTATACATTACCGTAAAAAGCAAAGGTGGACATGCCGCCGCTCCGCAACATACAAACGACACAGTATTGGCTGCAGCACAATTGATCGTGAATTTGCAACAGATAATCAGTAGAATGAATGATCCCTTTAACCCTTCTGTACTGAGTATTACTTCTATACAAGGAGGCAACACAACCAATGTAATTCCCACAGAAGTAAAGCTCATGGGTACTTTCCGTGCCATGAACGAAGATTGGAGATTCAAAGCACATGATCTGATCCGGAATATTTGCCAAAAAACAGGCGAACTATCAGGCACCCGGATAACTGCGGATATAGATGTTGGATATCCATTTGTTTTAAATAATGAAGTTCTCACTAAAAAAGCAAAAACCCTCGCGGAAGAATATGCAGGAAAAGAACATGTAAGTGAAACGGAAATGAGAATGGGCGCGGAAGATTTTGCATATTACTCTCATATTATTCCAGCCTGTTTTTATCGTTTAGGCGTTGGGAATATTGAAAAAAATATCTCATCAGGCGTACATACTCCTACATTTAATGTAGATGAAAATGCTATTGAGAATGGGATGGGAATGATGGCCTGGCTGGCAGTTTCTATTTCTGATATACCTTAAACCTTCTTAAAATTGAAATAAACCTAAAAAACTATTTTAGGAAAGATTGTTGGAATACAGTTCCTTTAATAAAATTGATATACAAATCAGTCATTCTTACAAAAGAAGTAACCATTTACCCGTTATAGAAAAATGAGGCTTGTAACAAATCGAATTAACTACTTTAACTATCTTTACTTTTATAAAAAATAAACAAAGTCCCTATCTTTTTATGATAACGGATGAATAAATTTCCATGAGTAAAACAGTCAGAAAACAAGAGGCCCTTGATTATCATTCAAAAGGAAGACCTGGAAAAATTGAGGTAATACCAACAAAAGCTACTAAAACCCAACGCGATCTTTCTCTCGCCTATTCCCCCGGAGTAGCCATTCCATGTATGGAAATACATGATGATCCCGAAAAAGCTTATTCTTATACAGCCAAGGGAAACCTTGTAGGCGTAATCAGTAATGGAACAGCAGTATTGGGCCTGGGAAACATTGGAGCCCTTGCCGGAAAGCCGGTCATGGAAGGGAAAGGAGTTCTTTTTAAAATATTTGCAGATATTGATGTTTTTGATATAGAGGTTAACGAAACGGATCCTGAAAAATTTGTGGAGATTGTAGCCGCCCTGGAACCAACTTTCGGAGGTATAAACCTCGAGGACATCAAAGCGCCTGAATGCTTTTATATAGAGCAAAAATTAAAAGAACGTTTAAACATTCCCGTGATGCATGATGATCAGCATGGCACGGCAATTATCAGTGCAGCAGCATTGCTAAATGCACTGGATATACAAAAGAAAAAAATTGACAAAGCAAAATTTGTGGTGAACGGTGCCGGTGCTGCGGCTATGGCATGTATTCAATTATATGTAGGTGTAGGTGCTAATCCGGCAAATGTTGTCATGTTTGACCGGAAAGGGGTCATCCATGCCAAAAGAGAGAATTTAAGTGACATCCAGCGTCCTTTTGCTCAGACAAAAAATGACAAACTAACCCTGACTGAAGCATTAAAAGGTGCGGATGTGTTTATTGGTTTAAGCGTTGGAAATGTGGTAACAGGTGAAATGGTGAAAGGCATGGCCAAAAATCCAATCGTTTTTGCGATGGCCAATCCCGATCCTGAAATTACTTATGAGGAAGCTACCGCTGCCCGCAAGGATTTAATTATGGCTACGGGAAGAAGCGATTATCCGAACCAGGTGAATAATGTGTTGGGCTTCCCTTATATTTTCCGCGGTGCCCTCGATGTAAGGGCTACCCAAATAAATGAAGCGATGAAATTAGCAGCCGTAAGAGCACTCGCTGAACTCACAAAATCCCCCGTTCCGGATATTGTGATGATGGCGTACAATGAAAAAAATATTGTTTACGGTCCACAGTATATTATACCAAAACCACTGGATAACAGGCTACTAACAACTGTAGCACCGGCAGTTGCTAAAGCTGCCATGGAAAGTGGTGTAGCCCGTTCTCCTATTACAGATTGGGAAGCGTACGAAGTAGAATTAAAGGAACGTCTTGGAATAGATAACCAACTATTAAGAGCTATTGGCGCCAAAGCAAGAAAGAATCCAAAAAGAGTTGTATTCGCCGAAGCGGAAAATCAAAAGATCTTAAAAACCGCCCAACTTGCCGCAGAAGAAGGAATTGCCTTTCCTATTTTGATCGGAAATGTTGAAAAGATCAGGGCTCTGGCAGAAAAGGGCGGAATAGATTTGGGCGACATGCCTATTATCGATCCAAAAGATGAAGCATTAAAAGAAAAAAGAAATGAATTCGGAGAAATCTATTTCTCAAAAAGACAGCGGAAAGGACATAATTCTTATGAAGCTATCAGATTGATGAAAGACAGGAATTATTTTGGTTGTATGATGGTGGAAACGGGTGAGGCGGATGCGATGATTTCCGGACTTTCAAAAAATTACCCGGACACAATTCGCCCGGCTTTACAAATTATCGGCTTGGAAAACCAGTCACAAAAGGTGGCGGGCATGTATATCGTCATGACTAAAAAAGGTCCTTTATTTTTAGCAGATACCACCGTTAATTTTAATCCTACCTCTGAGGAATTAGCAGATATTGCTATGATGGTGGCAAGAGAGGTTAAAAATTTTGGCATAACTCCCTGCATCGCCATGTTAAGTTATTCTAATTTTGGAAGCAGTAATTCCCCCGAAGCAAAACTGGTAGCAAGGGCAAGAGAGATCGTAAAGCAAAAAGAACCTACGCTGATTATTGATGGTGAAATACAGGCAAATCTTGCTTTCAATAAAGAAATTTTAAGAGATAATTATCCATTTAGTGAATTAGTAAACAAAGACGTGAATGTATTGATTTTCCCTAATCTTGCCGCTGGGAATGTCGCGTATAATCTTCTTCAGGAAGTAGGTGGAACAGATACTATTGGCCCTATCTTATTGGGACTTCGCAAACCAGTACATATTTTGCAATTGGGTAGCCAGGTTAGAAGTATATATAACATGGTTCTGGTAGCAGTAGTGGATGCACAAATAAAAAGTCAACGTATTCATCCCGATGAGATCACTGAAACTGCAAAAAAAAGCAGGTGGAAACGAGTTAAAAAAGCAGATTCTGAATAATTTATATTCTGATAAAAATTTTTAAGAAAAAATGAAATTATTCACAACAGTTGGAGCCTATTTTCTAATGATTAAAGGCATGTTCACAAAACCGGAAAATTTTCGGATGTACTGGAAGGAGTTCATGCACCAATCTGTGGAAATAGGCATGGGTTCCCTCGGAATTGTAGCAATTATTTCTGTATTTATGGGGGCGGTAAGTACGGTGCAAACGGCTTACCAGCTTACCAGTCCGTTAATTGCAGTAGAAACGATTGCCCAGGTAGTACGTGATACAGTTATATTGGAATTTGCGCCCACGCTTGTCTGTATTGTTCTTGCGGGTGTTGTTGGCAGTAAAATAGCCGGAGAGTTGGGAAACATGCGTGTGAGCGAACAAATTGATGCCCTCGAAATAATGGGTATTAATACAAAATCGTACCTCGTAATGCCAAAAATTCTTGCAGCATTACTGACGATTCCCTTGTTGGTCGTGATGGCTATGTTTCTAGGAATATATGGAGGAAGATTGGCAGGTACCCTTGGTGGGATTATTTCCGGAGATGCTTTTGACAGAGGATTGCTAATGGATTTTCACGCTAAGAATGTTTGGTTTTCTATAGCTAAGGCGTACACATTTGCTTTTATTATAAGCAGTATTCCGTCCTTTTATGGATACAATGTAAAAGGTGGTGCTCTCGAAATTGGCAAAGCCAGCACCACGGCAGTTATTACAAGTTGTGTTCTTATTTTATTTGCAGATTACATCCTTGCATTTTTTATTTTATAAAAACATTCCTGCCTCTTTTAAAAGGTTAATATTAAAAGTATCATGATCGAATTAAAAAATATTTACAAAGGGTTTGGGGATAAAGAAATATTAAAAGACGTAAGTGCCATGATGGAAACCGGTAAAACGAATTTAATTATTGGAACGAGCGGAAGTGGGAAAACAGTTTTACAGAAATGTATGGTTGGCTTATTTGAGGTAGATAAAGGGCAAATTTTATTTGACGGGCATGATTTGACCACCATGGTAGAAGAGGAACGCAAAGAATTAAGACAACAAATCGGAATGCTTTTCCAGGGATCCGCACTTTTTGATAGCATGACGGTTGAGGAAAATATAAAATTCCCATTGGATATGTTTACCAATTGGAGCAAATCGAAAAAACTTGCGAGAATCAATGATGTTTTGGAAAGAGTGAACCTTACAGGAGTCAATAAAAAATTCCCTTCAGAAATAAGTGGTGGTATGATGAAGCGTGTAGGCATTGCCCGGGCAATTGTATTAAATCCCAAATACCTGTTTTGTGATGAGCCGAACTCCGGCCTCGATCCGCAAACCAGTATGATCATTGATAAATTAATCCATGAGATCACGAAGGAAAATAACATGACCACCATTATTAACACACATGACATGAACAGTGTGATGGAGATCGGTGAAAACATCCTTTATTTAGCCCAGGGAAAAAAAGAATGGAGTGGAACTAATAAAGAAATTATTTTCAGTAAACATGAAATGCTCAATGAATTTATTTTTGCTTCTGAATTTTTAAAAGACGCAAAAGATATGAGAATGCTGGAAGAAAAAGGGCTGATTGATAATGACCGGAATATGGATGACCTCATGAAAAATAATGAAAC
>JBBSSE010000098.1:0-8299 GCA_038242375.1 Chitinophagales bacterium | reverse complement strand
GTTCTTTCAGCGACCTCTTTTTGAAACATGCCGATTACATCCGGTACATATTCTCTCCAATCCAGGATTTTAAATAATATTTGCGTCGAAATATTATAGGGGAAATTCCCAATTACAGTAAAAGGTTCATCGAAAGGCCTTTCCATTTCTAAAAAACTTTCGTTGAGGAGATTGCCTTTTAAAGAGGGAAATTCTTTTAAAAGGAACTCGGTTTTTTCATCATCCAACTCCACTGCTTTAAATTCGATATCCTTTATTTCCACCAAATGCTTCGTAAGTGCACCACCACCGGGGCCTACCTCCAACAAGTTTTTAAAAGGCTTTGTCTTCAGCGTGTCTGTTATTTTCCGGATAACTTTCTCATCTTTTAAAAAATGCTGCCCGAGTGATTTTTTTAGTTTGTGCATAGCGTGCAAATTACGATTTAGGTGCGGCGATTGTATTATTTCTTCTGAAGAAATCTATGGGTAAAAGTTAATAAAATTCTTTTGAATTATATCTGAAAGGAAAGGAATAAAAAATGCTCCCTGAAAAAGGAGCATTGAAATGTGCATTAAGAAAGTTTTAAGAAAGTTTATTTAGTGATGACTAATTTGGTATTCAATAGTTTTTTGTTTAAAAAGACCTGAATATTAAATACCCCGCTTCCATACGCATCTAATCCGGAAAGTGGTACCAGGTTAGTTCCCTCGTTCATGTTTTCGGAAATTGTCCATAATGTGCGACCGGTCATGTCCTGCAATTTAATAGTGGCCTTTCCTTCTTTAGGAGTTTGAATACGAAGAGTTGTCCTATCCTTTGCCGGATTGGGAAGTACAGCAATTGTCGCAGTTTGAGTTTGAATGTTTACTGAAATTACGTTGCTCATCAGTCTCTCTCCTCTTTTACCAATGACTTCCAGTCTGTATAAGATTTTTTTAGAGCTAACTAAAGCGACCGGGTCACTTATTGTAAAATTCAGGCTTTTCGAATTCGCAGTTTTCACCTGCAAATTCGGTTGTTTTACAAACGTACTATGATCGGTGCTTCTGTATATTTCAAACCGGGCTATAGGCGAAGAAAAATTGACGTTCCATTTCAGATTCACTTCGTTGTTCTGTGCATATTCCCCATTAAAATTTATTATTTCAACCGGAAGAACAAATGGAATGTACCGCCAATCCCTGTTTGTTGCTCCCGCGCGTGTTTGTTGCACTACGGCTCTTGTGCCCGGATTGGGATCGCCCTTCGTGGATCCATAATTTCCTAAATTGATCGAGGTTCCTTTTGCGGATGTATTGTCCATGTCAAAGCGATCATCCAATCCATCTCCATCTGTATCTTTTTTTAGTAGGGTCGTTAGTTCATTTGCTATGCCATCAAAGTTATAATCATGGCCTTCTACAATGTCCGGTGAGTCGTCATCATCTGAATCGCTATCCAGGTAATCAGGAATTATATCTCCATCCGTGTCAATCGGGAAAACGCCGGATCCTCCCCAAACATTTGGCCAGTTGTCGTGCGCATCATCCAGGCCATCCCCATCAGAATCTATTCCTAAGGGCATTCTGTAATCAAAGGTCGAAGGACCTTCAATATGATCAGTTATTCCATCATTATCACTATCAATATCCAGGTAATCCGGCTTGCCGTCTTTATCGGAGTCTCTTAAATTTAAAGTGGGCAAATAGGATACGGTAATAGTCCAGCCATTTATTATAGCTCCATCCGCTCTCCCATCATAATTTGTATCTAAAAATCGACATTCTACCAGATCCAGCATTCCATCGCCATCGGAATCAATATCATATGGATTAGGCAAATTGTCCTTATCCATATCGTGGTACGGATATGAATTCGCCCTTCCGTCCCCTGTGGTATCCGGTCCGGTTCTCAATAAAGCATTCATACCTGTCAGGTTATCTGAAAGTCCATCTTTATTCAGATCAATAAAATTATCGACTCTGCCATCATTGTTTGCATCTATACCATTCACTTCACGAATATCCGGAATTCCATCTGCATCACTATCCAGATCAAACATATTTAATATGCCATCGCCATCATTATCTTTTAGTCCCAATCCTAATCCTGAATTAAATGCACCGGTTAAATTTCCATCCACCTGGTCAGAAAGCCCGTCGCCATCTACGTCTATGAAATTGTCCAATTTCCCATCGCCATCCTCGTCCACTCCGCCGGCTTCCACTACATCCGGAATTCCGTCATTATCACTATCCAGGTCAAACATATTTGGGATACCATCGAGGTCCGCGTCGAAGCGATCATCTACCCCATCATGGTTACGGTCTATTCTGCCGGGGAAATCCAGGTCCAAATAATTTGGAATTCCATCTCCGTCCACATCGCCATCAGCCTGGAACCAGTCATTGACAGTATCTCCGTCATTATCAATAAATCCCGGATAATCTGTATCGAACGCGTTGATAATCCCGTCGCCATCATGGTCGCCTAAGGCTTCAGGCATATTGCTTTCTACAAAATCCGGAATGCCGTCTTTGTCTTTATCAATATCACAAATTGGACTGGAAAATTTATAAAAAGCTGAATTTTTTATTGCAAAGAAATTATAATTATAGAAATTTTGAGTGCTACTCTGGGGGGAATGAGAAAATTTGCTATGCGAAGAAAGAAATAGCAAACTGGTAAATAATAGTATGAGGTTTTTCATATGTTAGCATAATTCTGTTTTAAACTAACGCATTGAGATTCGGATTATTGCCGAATGATTACAGGTATCTGATAAGAGAAACAGATCTGTTTTTTACTACGGCTTTTTTTTATACAATAATATTACCTGGCAAATAATTAAATTGAAGAAAAAGCAGTTGGCTTTTTTTCTTAAATGAGATCGGAGAGTTAACGTATTTATTTATTTCTCATTGTATCTGCCTGGAAATAAATTTAACCGGAATTATAATATGACCAACCTGAGCGTGGTTTCAATATTTTCTTTACCGGAAATCTTTAAAAAATAGGGACCACTTTGAAGCGTATTTTTAATTTCTATTAAATTTCCATTGACTGTTTGATCGTTATCGAGGTGCTTTTTACCGGAGGTATCAAATACTTTGATATTTAAGATCGTTCCGGTTGCGATTTGTTCAGCGGGTTTAATTTTAATATTTCCGGACACCGGATTATTCAGAATTGAAAACTTTCCTGATTCACTTCCGGGGATTTTTACCGTTTTTGAGTAAATGATTTCCCCTGTAATATCGGTAATCTTTACCCGGTAATAAGTAACAGAAAAAGGCTTCGCATCTTCCGAAATAAATTGATTCGGTGCTACAGGTAATGAGTGCATGATTCCAATTTCATCAAACTGATTCCCGTCCTTACTCCTTTCCAAAACTATTTTTTGAATACCATTTGTTCCTTCTGTCTGAACGATTGCTTTATTAATTAAATTTTCCCGGCTCACCTTAAAATCAAGAATGTTTACTGCTGAAACCATTTGTAAAACAGTCGTTCCGGTAGCAAGGCTCATAGAGTAAGGATCAAACGAAACAGAAACAGGCTCAAATCCTACATAGAATTGTGTGGAAGCGCTGAATGCCGGATCGATACCATTGCCTGCTTTGGAAATTTTTCCATTCTGATCATACACAACGATAAGCGTATCCTGCCCGTTTGCTCCCTGTACCCGAAGAGGAACCGGTGTATAATAATAAGCCACATCTGATCCCGTACTTTTGGTTTGGCCATCTATTTCTATATTAATCGTTCCGTTTCCGGCAGGCCACCATTTGATAGCCTGATTATTTGCGTAGGTTGGAAATCCATTCCCTTTTGCCCAGGAATTAAAGAATGCCGTCAAATCAAAACCATCTAAAACGGCTTCAAAATGATGTTGTAAATCGTCTGTAACAGCAGATCCATAAGCTAATTTGGGATCATTTAAATAATTTCTGCACGCCTCGAAGAACTTGTCATCTCCTACTAATGTGCGAAGCATTGAAACGACCATAGCGCCTCTTTCGTAAACCGTGGATCCGTAGGCGCTGCTCCAAAGAGTGGTGGAATTTGCTATCAATTCTTTGGGAATAATGCATCCATAATTTTTAAGTGAATTTCCATTTGCGGCAGTTTTAAAATCGCTCCTGATCGCTGCAACATTTTTGCTACTGCTTGCCGGCACAAGTTCCGCTGCCAGTGCTTCTCCGTACCGGGCAAAACCTTCTGCCAGCCACAAATGTTCCCAGGTAGCAAACGTTACTTTGTCACCAAACCACTGATGCATTAATTCATGAGCGATAATTCCTGAATGCGACATAGCGCCCCAGCCCATTGCCGAAAACGTCTGATGCTCCATTCCGCCGCCCCAGCCAAATTCATACATGCCGTATTTTTCCTTTTTAAAAGGATAATCACCGAATTTCTCACTAAATGCTATGAGTTCCTGTTTTGCAAAATCCATTGCATTTAATTCAGCGACCGGATTTTCTCCTCTTCCAACGGTGATATAATATTCAACGGGCATTTCGGTGCCTCCGATATTGACTGTTCCCCGGTCAAAAACAGTGTATTTTGCTACGGCAACTGCTACGAGGTAAGAAGCAATTGGATACCGGTGTTCAAAAAAATACGTTTTATTGAGACCGGAAGTTGTTTCTTTTACCAGTATTCCATTAGCCGCTGCTCTAAAAGCAGAAGGAGTTGTGATAATAAAATCAATTGAATCCACCTTGTCCTGCATATCCGCTTTACATGGCCACCAATCTTTATCTTCATAAGATTCTGAAAGAGTATAATACATACTGGTACCTGATCCACTGACTGTTTTTTGTTGAAAACCTTCTTCCTGACCAGTTACCGGAGGCGGAGTTCCTGAGTATGAAATGGTAACAGAATCCAAACGGTTAGTAGGTAATGCGGTGGGCAGGGAAATATTTAAAATGTCTACATTCCCGCTTGCCGGAAAGAAATGGGTGATGGTGATTCCGTGGTATTTTACAACGAGGTCCGGATTATCAAATGAACTTTTATTGAAATCAAAATTGATCGTTTTTACATTATTTTGAGTCGTAACAAAATAGGTTGTCACACTTCCCTGTATATTTTTCAGTCCGTCCGGATTTAGAGTCCATTCAAAACGGTGATACTTTACATCTATATTATCACCGGTACCACTGTTCCCGACTGTCCGTTTTATTTCTGCGTGATAATAAGGTGTTTCCTGGGCGAAGGATCTTATTCCGGAAAATACAATAAGAAGAAGAAGAGAAAAACAAAAAATTTGTTTCATTTGGCTGTTTTACTTTTACCTGCAAACTAATTGATTTTAAAACGGGATATTCAAATATAAAATTGCAGCCGGGTTAATATTCCCTGAAACTTCTCACACGTTTTGTTGATAAAAATATGAAAAGAGTTTCTTTGTTTTATCTTTAGTCGTCATTACGTAATTTTTATGATTTTTGCTACCAATGGAATTGTTCTTCGTACGTTAAAATATGGTGAGACGAGCATTATCGCGACTGTTTTTACGGAAATATTTGGCGTGCAATCGTATTTGGTAAATGGTGTAAGAACCCAAAAGAAAACGGTTAAGGCTCATTATTACCAGGCTGCATCCTTATTGGAAATGCAGGTGTATCATAGCGAACTAAAGAATTTACAACGTATAAAGGAAGTGAAATGGAGTGTGATCTATCAAACGATCTTAAGCGATGTGCTCAAAAATTCTGTCGCTCTGTATATGGTGGAGCTTTTATATAAATGTTTAAAACAGCCGGAACCAAATCCGGATCTTTTTTCCTTTTGTGAAGATGCTTTTATTGAACTGGATAGTGCGCCTGATAATATTGCGGCCAATTTCCCATTGTATTTTGCTTTGCAACTCTCTCAGTTTTTTGGTTTTCAATTGCAAAATAATTATTCTGAACAAAATAATCTCTTTGACATCCGGGAAGGGAAATTTATAAATGAAGGAGCAGTCGGACCAGATTATATAAATAATGAACTGAGCCTTTACCTTTCAGAATTATCGAGAGCAATGCATCCGGTAGATTTAAATGAAATTAAAATGAACCGGGCATCCAGAATGGCTCTTCTGAAAGAATTGGAAAATTTTTATTCATGGAATATTCCTGATTTTGGTAAAATGAAAACGCTGGATATTCTGCAGGAGTTATTACAATGAAGAGATCGATGTTAATTCCCTTTTCAATTTTATACTTTCGTAAAACCGATTTAGGTTATTTTTGCAACACATCGGGAGAGAAGGGTAAATTTTTCCACAAGTCTATCCCGTTAATTCCCGACCATTAATATATTAAACAAAAAGTTCGTATGCTTGATAAACTGGAAGCAATAAAAGCAAGATTTGATGAGTTAGGTGTGGCGCTCTCTAATCCTGATATAGTAAGTGATAACAACAAATACAAGACGTTAAGTAAAGAATACAGAACCCTCGAAAAGGTGGTTATAGCCAGAGATGAGTATATAAAAGTATTAGGAAATATAGACTTCAATAAGGAAGTTCTACATAGTGATGATGAGGAAATGAGGGATATGGCTAAGGAAGAATTGCCTCAACTCCAGGAGAAAAAAGAGGAAATGGAGAAAGGGATCCGGAACATGTTGATACCCAAAGATCCGCAGGATGAGAAGAATTGTATTCTTGAAATAAGGGCAGGTACGGGAGGAGATGAAGCATCTCTTTTTGCCGGTGACCTGATGCGTATGTACATGAAATATTGTGAAAATAAGGGTTGGAAAACAGCCTTGCTTAGTGAGAATGAAGGAACGATGGGCGGATATAAAGAGGTACAGATAGAAGTATCCGGTGATGATGTTTATGGTACATTGAAATTTGAAAGTGGCGTCCACCGCGTACAACGGGTGCCGGATACAGAAGGAAGTGGCCGCGTACATACAAGCGCAGCGACAGTAGCTGTAATGCCTGAAGCGCAGGAAGTAGATGTTGAATTAAACCCAAGTGATGTGAAAATGGAAACTTCCCGGAGTGGTGGTGCCGGGGGACAGAATGTAAATAAGGTGGAAACCAAAGTGATGCTCACACATCTTCCCACGGGCATAGTGATCGTTTGTCAAACTGAACGAAGCCAATTGGGCAACCGGGAGAAAGCTATGGGCATGCTGCGAACAAAGCTCTATGAAGATGAGGTGCGTAAGCAGGAAGAGGAAACTTCCAGGCACAGGAAAAGTCTTGTTAGCTCAGGAGACCGTTCTGCTAAGATCAGAACGTACAATTTCCCGCAAGGACGAGTAACGGATCACCGGATTGGTCTTACCTTATATAATTTAGATGATGTACTTGGCGGGGAAATCCAGGAATTCATAGATGCGCTGCAATTTGCGGAAAACGCAGAGAAGCTGGCGCATAATTAATTTTTATTCCCTTAAGATATTTTCTAAAGAAAAATTATTTTCGGCTGAAAATGAGTTTATGCTCATTTTTTCAAATTCATTAAAAAAACCTCTCCAAATGGAGAGGTTTTTAAATTCTTTTTAATTCCGGGGAATTAGTTTCGATTAAATTTAATGTCAGTCTCAATGACCGTATTTTATTTTACAATGAAAAAGCAATTAGGCGTTTGTTTAAAGTTTTCTTTAACAATCTTCATTTGTTTTGGCATGAGGTTTGAATTATTAGAAAGTAATTACAAACATTACATTTCAAATTTCTCATAAGCAGTTAGTTTTGGTAAACGGCCCCTGTTTCTACAGGGGCCTTCTTTTATCTAAGCCTTTTATGAAGAACTTTTATACACAATGACTAACTCCGGGTTCATATTCTTTAACAGGTTAAGTCAATCAGTTCAACTATTTTATTTTTGTTTTATCATTTTCCGTATTAAAGAAATCTGTCCTAAATGGTAATAACTATGCTCTATAACTCCTTCAATGTTTCGTAAATAACTTCCATATTTTTCGTCTACAAATGGTTGGTCAAAAATACTGTCATTCATTTGTTCAACTTTGGATGCGAACTTTTCAGAATTACTTAAAAAAGTTTCCACTAATTCTTTCCAATCTGATTCCGAATTTATTGGCGGAAGGTCAAAACTGTATTTGTCGCTAATTTCAAGTTTTCCATTTTCCAGAGCATTTAATAGTACTGATAAATAATAGTTTATGTGGTATGTCAAAGCCGCGATAGAATTTAAACTGTCTACTTTTTGAATTGCTTGTTGCCAGTTTATGCCTTGGGTTTGTTCCTTATAATTGGTGTTGGCAATCCAGGATCCATTGAGTAATACTTCCCTAAGTCTGGTTGCAATTATCAAATTTCTTTTCATTGATTTTCCAACTTGAATGCTTCGTTAGAATG
>JBBSSE010000097.1:0-8397 GCA_038242375.1 Chitinophagales bacterium | reverse complement strand
GGCTTCAGGTGGTGTTTTTTCTTTGTGCATACGTATAAGCTGTAACATTTCTAAATCCTGCAAAAGCTTGATGGCTTTGCTATTGATAATATCTATGGTAATTGTTTTCATTAGTTTAATTTTTAAATGATGTTATTTTCTATATCATCTAATGCAGTTTCAAAATCCAAAGCTTGCCCGGGATTATTTTTGTATTCCTCCATACGTTTTCTTACCTGTTCTTTCTGCCATTCAGGTACTTCCATAGCTTCTATCTCAATATATTGGTATTTACTTTTCAAATGGTTCCATTCGGTAATAGGAATAAAAACTCCTAATGTTTTACCAGTGCTGTCAGAAATATATTGAAGGTTCATTTTTAAAAAATTCTTTTGAAACTTAAAAAATTCTTTTGAAACTTAAAAAATTCGTTTTGGAAATCTTTTTCATCCTTTCCAAAAATGGTATTTCAAAGATAAGATTTTTAAAATTTAAAGCTACTTGATAAGTGCTGCCATATACATTTTGTACAGCAATATAAAAATTTTTTGGCGTGAGAGATATCCGGCCTAAAAAGAAGATCACGCATTAATCATTTCTTTAAGTTCTGATAAATTTAGGGGGGTAGGTTTTATCTTACTTTTTTCGTAGGATTCTATGCTCTGTAAAATGGCAGGATTGGTTATTTCATTAGAGGCAATATGTCTTACCTTTTTTACAAAAGAAATGGATTTAAAAAACTCTTCGGCAAAGTTGGCTTTGTTTTCGTCCATTTCTATTTCTAAAGTGTATTTCATATCTAAAATGTTTAGAGATTTTAAAATTTTGTAAAGGAAAAGTTTGGATACCTAAGGAAGCAAGATATCGTGGTTTTTTAAACCTGAAGTTTGGCCTCTAACCATTTAAAACCGTATTTCAAAGATACAATAAAGATGAGAATGGGTTGTAGAGAAAAATCAACTCAATAGTCTAAATTGTTTGGTACCTCAGACCAGGGATCAGGACGACAAACACAACCAAAGTTTCCGAAAATTCCAGGTACCAACTTCTCCCTACTTCTTATTATTCACCAACATCCATTTCGCTGTTTCGTAAATGGCTGAAGTAAGATTAGATAAAACGCTTTTTATAGAATCAGTTTGATGTTTATCCACCAAAAATGCCTGTTCATTTAAAGGGAAAAGTTCCTCCTTATCTATTTGCAGATTTTTCATGTAATAAAAATCATTCGTGACCACACCAATATTTCCTTCATCATGATGAATGACAAATGCCGCGTCAAGCTTGTTTTTTGAATTGAGCAGATCTCTTCCTAAAGTTGTATTGTGGTAAGGTTGATGCAGCATGCCGGCGATAGTGGGTAAAACATCAATTTGTGATACCACTTCTGTATGTTTTTTTGGGTCTAATAATTCAGGTGCATAGAATAAAAGGGGAACATGTTCATCCGTTAACCTGCTTAAATTTCGTTCACCATGTGGGTAAATAAAAGAGGTTTCGCCTTCAAGACCATGATCTCCGATAAAGACAAATATGGTATTGTTGAACCAGGTTTCTTTTTTGGCTGCTTCCATAAATTTTTCAAAGCAATAATCAGAATACGAAAATGCTTCAAATTCTTTCAGGGATTCAAAGCCATATTTTTTTAGGGTATCCTCGCTAATAACTCTTCTTTGAAAATCAGTGTCTTCCTCGGGAATGCTGTAAGGACGATGGTTTCCGGCTGTTTGAATCACAGCAAAAAAAGGATCTTTTTCTTTATTTAAAATTCCGGTAGCCTCCAGGAATAAGTTCTTATCACTGATACCCCACACATTTAAAATAGGGGAGGTATAATCTCCTTCCTGGAATATTTTTGCATCATTGATGTTTTTAATAAGCCCTTCGAAATTATTAAATCCACTGCTGCCGCCTATGAAATAATACTTCTTGTAATCCTCCATATTATTGATGATCATATGCTGATTGATCGCTTCGGGATTTCTCGTGGAAAACTTAGATAACTGCACATCCGGTGTACCTGTTAACGTAGCAAAGACACCGCGTGCCGTTCCGAAAGTTGGTGTAAAACACCTGGTGAAAAATATGCCGTTTTCACACAGACTATTAAAATAGGGTGTCGTATTTAAGGGATTGCCACTCATCGTACTTTTGTACATGCTAAAACTTTCCGCAATCACCAATATGATGTTGGGATTACTTTCCAGTGATTTGCTATGCGGGAGTTCTTCCCTGGCGTATTGGTTATTTGAAATCGTTTCCGGGGAGAGATTCAAAAAGTTAGCGATAGTTGAATAATATTCCTTTGCTTTCGCATCATCAAAGGAAGGCTTACGGAAACGTAAGGTTGTAAAAAAATTCTGTAATGGATTTAATGCTACGTAGGATTTGAAATTATCATTCAATTCGAAAGCGTCTTTCCATTTGATTGGCGTAAAAGAAAAAATACCGAAGATGCACCAGACAAGAACGAGGATGGCGGCTCCGTGCCAGCGTCTTTTGTAATTAATATATTCATGTGAATTTCGCCGTGTCGTTAGAACATGTGTGTGCTTAAAAAGTTTTGAAAGAAATACCACGGCAATGATCAGCGCCAGGAGGATCCACACCATTGGATAACTTTGCCAAAGCATTTTAAAAGAGATGGCGGGATCTTCAGCAAAATTGAGTGCACTGGCATTAAGCCGCGTATGATTATAACTGAAATTTCCAAAATCAGCGCCATAAAAGAAGAGGACAAACAGAGCGGCAAAGGCAAGGTAATATGACCAGATCTTTTTATTCCTTTCAGAGAAAAAAGGGGAGAATTTAGAATAAACGGAAAGGATTGCTATGGGCAATAATATAATAGAAATCCATTTGGCATCATACCGGAAACCCAGCCAAAAAGAGGGAAATAAATCAAATACCATGTTGCTTGCCGGAATAAATAATACAACCGTGGCGATTCGTAATACTGTAAATATTGTAAAGAATATCAACCAGATCTTAGCGATCCATTGAATGGTCAATGGTACATTTTTAGGAATAAGCGCTTTTATGTTCATACATTAGTTAGATCAGAAAAATAGGGAGAATTCATTATTTGGCAGAGTTCTCTTTTTTATTATTATAGAGTAAATAACGGGCAGTTTCATAGTATGCCTCTGTTAAAATTTTAAGTGCTTTTTTGTCCTCCTGTACTTCAGGAGTTTTAGCAAGAGGAAGATTATCCTTTGAGGAATAATATTCTTCTTTTCCGCTCAGAAGATTGTGGCTATAGGAATATTCATCTGTCACCATTCCGATACTTTTTATTCCGGGGTCAAAAATGAACGCATTATTTTTAAAACGAACATCCGGAGAAAGCGTATCAAAAAGATTCTTGCCCAGGGTTGAATTTATAAAGGAAACATTTGCGAGGTCGGAAACGGAAGGCAATAAATCTAATTGCGAACAGGTCTTATGAATTCTGGCAGGTTTTACCAATGCCGGTCCGTAAAAGAGTAAAGGTACATGATAGGATGTTAGCCCCTGTGCTTCCCATGCCTGGGGAAATAAAGCTCCCGCGTCGCCTTTTATCCCATGATCTCCAATAAACACAAAAATGGTATTATCGAAATAAGCTTCTTTTTTCGCGGCCTCAATAAATGTTTTAATGGCATAATCCATATACCTGAAAGCATTTAATTCATCATTACTTTGAAATCCATATTTTTTCAGGGTATCCTCCGGATGATTTTCCAAGGTAAATGTTGCTTTGTCTTCTTCCGGGATTGTATATGGGCGATGATTATCCGCCGTTTGAATGACCGCAAAGAATGGTTTCGTTTGTTTCTTCAATATCGCATTGGACTCTATAAAAAGGCGCTTATCGCTGATTCCCCAAACATCATTGGCTTCGGATTTGAAATTTTCCTCCTCATACAAATTTAATTGAGGAATGTTGTTGGTCAATAAGCCGCGGATATTTGCCCAGCTTGAACTTCCTCCGATAAAATAGAGTTTGTCATAATTTTTATAATCAGCTATGATGGAATGCTGATTCACATATGCCGGATTACGACTGGAAGTATTTGGATATTCCACATCTGGTATTCCTGTAATGGTTGCCCATACTCCGCGGGCTGTGCCATAGGCAGGTGTAAAACAACGATCAAATAAAATTCCGTTTTCTGATAATTCATCAAAATAGGGTGTCGTATTTAATGGGTTTCCACCTGCTCCACTTTTATAGGAAGAATAACTTTCACAGATCACCACGACTACGTTTGGTGTTTGTGCTTCGCCGGTACCCAGGTGTACTCTGTTATAATTTAAAGTTTCCGCATCCGGATTCGTCACATTGAGATACTTCGCCATTAAGGGATAATCCTCTTTAACTTTCGCAAGATCGAAGGATGAATTCCGGAATTGCATTGTACTTAAAAAGCTCTGCAGGGGATTTAAAGCCAAATTTGCTTTGAAATCATCTTTAAAGGTAAAGGCATCACTCCAGCGCAATGGGTATTGATTTAATTTCCCAAAAAGGCCAAGGCCTAATAAAAGAGTAAAAACAACTCCTGCAACTATTTTGAAAATCATCCCGCCATTGAAAATCCGGGTTTTTATGGATTTGTAATAGCGTGTTACAAGGAAATAAAGTGCTACACTGCCGAAGATGATAATTGCCAGCATGGACCAAACAGGGTATGTTTCCCAAACCATATTGGCGGATATTTTCGCATCCTCTGTATAATTAATAACACTTGCGTTGAGACGCTGATGCAGGTAGTCAAAATGTTGAAAATCGATTACGTAGAAGAATACCAATAAAATGGAGGCGACCAGGAAATAGATCTTGAATATCCTTGCGGATGTTTTGTTTTCAAAGGGATTGCAGTTCTTTGTAATAAATAGCCAGGCTATAATCAGGGCAAATAAAATACCCATAGGAATTAAAACAATCGCTGTGGCATGTCCTTTTTGCATGAAAAGAAGCAGGACAAACATCACCGCAACTGTTAAAATAAGCGTGATTATACTTTGGATTTTTAACCGGTTCTTTTCATTGTATTGCAACCGCAGGTTTCCAATAAGAAATGGAAATAAAATTAATCCGCATACAATTCTCAAATCAAATCGAAGTCCTAAAAGAAAAACATTCAGATTATTACTGAACAAATCATTCAACGGCTTAAAATGAATGAAGAAGACATACCGTGCAATACTCATGAAAATCAGAAAAGTAAGAGCGGTTAAAAACATCCATGGAATCAGGCGTGGAAATGTAGTTTTTTTCATTCTTGGAATTAAAAATTCAACTTAAAATGTATAAATTTGTGTAATTTAAACCGCAAATGTAATTATATATATAGCAACTGTCTTCTACAATAGCTATTTTTGTGAAAATGAGTTTATTAGATATACCTCCGTCGTCGTTTATCCCAGATGCAATTTTAAGATTGGATTATGAAGCTTTTTATAAAGTAAACGAACAATGGCATAACTCATTTCTGGACAACTTTCTACCCTATATTCGTGAGCCATTTGTCTGGATCCCCTTTTATTTTTTTTTACTTCTATTTGGCCTTGTCAATTTTAAATTAAAAGGAGTTTACTGGGTAATGTTTTTTATCCTTACTGCTATGTTGAGCGATTATATCAGTAGTTCTATTATTAAAGAATACTTCACACGGTTAAGGCCCTGCCGGGAACCTTTTTTAGCTGACCAGGTTCGTTTTCTTGTCAGTTATTGTCCCCAAAGTTCCAGCTTTACTTCTTCCCATGCGGTGAATCATTTTGCCATAGCTATGTATCTATTCACCACTTTTAAAAAACCACTAAGCCAGAAATGGGCCTGGGCTTTTCTTTGGGCATTTGCGATATGTTATGCACAGGTATATGTAGGCGTTCATTTTCCGTTAGATGTATTTTGCGGAGCAATAGTTGGAGTAATTATTGGATATATTCCTGCAAAAATCTTCAATACTAAAATAGGCCTGCCAAAACTTTGAAATTTAAACTATGATTGAAATATTTATTTTATTTCTTCTAATACTTCTTAATGCATTTATTGTATTAAGTGAAACAGCCCTGATTTCTTCTAAAAAAAGCAGGCTGGAGGCCCTTACCAACAAAGGTGACAAGAAGGCAAAAGCTGCCCTGAATCTAAAAGAGAATCCGGATCTTTTTTTATCGACAACTCAGATATATATTACGCTCATCGCTATTTTGACGGGTGTGTATTCAGGAGAGAATTTCAGTAAATATCTGGAACCTTCCATTGCAAAAATTCCTTTTCTTGCTCCTTATTCGTCTACTGTAGCTACAACGATCATTGTTATCATTGTAACATTCTTATCCATACTTTTTGGAGAACTGGTTCCGAAGAAGATATCCATCATGAAACCGGAAAAAATAGCCAAACTGGTTGCCAGGCCTATTAAAATCCTTAGCCGGATTTCCTATCCGTTAGTCTGGTTGCTCAGTACTTTAAACCTGAGTATTTTTAAATTATTTAATATTCTTCCAGGTACTGAAAACCAGGTAACGGAAGAAGAGATAAAGGCAATGATCAATGAAGGCAGTGAGATGGGTGCTATTGAGGAAGAAGAAAAAGAGATCATTGAACGGGTTTTTCACCTTGGAGACAGAAACATTACTTCCCTGATGACCCACCGGACAGACATTGTTTGGTTTGAATTGCATGAAAGCCGGGATTCAATAAAGGAAAAGATTAAGGAATCTCAGCACTCGATATACCCCGTGTGCGATAAAAATATTGATGATATAGAAGGAAGTATCTATGTTAAGGATTTGTATCTTAAACCGGATGCTCCTCTCAATACATTAATCCGGAAAACCTTGTTTATTCCTGAAAATAATTCAGCTTACCAGGTACTGGAGAAAGTTAAGAATACGAAGATCCATCATGCATTTATCATTGATGAATACGGAAGCCTGCAAGGCATGATCACCGTAAAAGATATTTTAAAAGCGATCGTTGGAGAAATGCCCGAAGAGGAAGATGATGAGTATGAAATTACCGAAAGAAGAGACGGGACCTTTTTGATCGATGGCCAGATTCAATTCTATGATTTCCTGACGAAATTTAATAAAACAGTTTGGATAAATGAGGGGGAAAATGAATTTGATACCCTCGCCGGATTTATTTTACATGAATTAAAACGTATTCCTTCCGTTGGCGACAATTTTGCATGGCGAGGCTTCGACCTAGAAATAGTGGATATGGATGGTCAGCGCATCGACAAAGTCATTGTGAAAATTACGGATGAAATCCGGAAGGAGATGGAGGATTAAAATACAAGTTAGGAGTTAGGGGTTAGGGGTTCGGAGTTAGGAGTTAGGAGTTCGGAGTTCGGAGTTCAGAGTTTTTAGTTCAAGGCAGCTTCTGAAGGCATTGGCTGATAGCTCAAAGCTCATAGCTGATAGCTCAAAGCTGATAGCTCAAAGCCCATAGCTTTTATAATTCGTGTAATTCGCGCCTAAAAAATTCGTGTTTAAAAATAAAAATTCAACACCGAAGGCATTCAACCTGATACCTGACTGCTGACACCTAACACCTAACACCTAATACCTAACACCTAACACCCACAACCCAAAACTTCCCCACCACTCATCCCATTTTCATATTCCTGCAAAACAAATAGGTTATTTTTGAAATAGCCATTCTGCTTTACTAATCAGTTTTATTTTTTTTTAGAGGAATGAGAATTTTGTTTCTTCCTAAGCGCTCATTTTTATCAGCAGGAAATGGTTAACCCAATCATTCATAAAATGAATTAGTCTATGCATTTTAAAAAAATTACCCTCTCTATTATTTTTGTCGCCTTCTTTTTTGTCCATGCAATTGGTCAAACAATTCCCACTCCCAAAGAATATTTTGGTTTTTCGATCGGGGACGATTATATGTTGGCCAATTATACCAAAGCGGAAGCTTATTTTAAGAAATTAGCTTCGGTTTCTGACCGGGTCATTCTTCAATCGATCGGAAAAACAGAAGAAGGAAGAGATCAATATATCATGATCATTTCATCGCCGGAAAATCTTAAAAAGATTGAACAATACAAAGATATTTCCCAAAAAATGGCAAGAGCCGAAGGTATCAATGAAGAAATGGCGCGGAAACTTTCGCAGGAAGGAAAACCGGTGGTCTGGATTGATGGTGGCCTGCACGCAAACGAGGTAGTAGCTACACAACAATTGATCGAATTATATTATCAATTACTTTCCCGTAAGGACAAGGAAACACTCCGGATTCTGGATGATGTGATCATTCTTTTATCCCAGGTAAATCCTGATGGACAGGAACTCATGTCAAATTGGTACATGCAGGAAAAAGATCCGAAGAAACGGAATATGAATATCCCAAGATTGTATCAGAAATATATCGGCCATGATAATAACCGTGATTTTTATATGAACAATATGAGTGAG
>JBBSSE010000096.1:0-8398 GCA_038242375.1 Chitinophagales bacterium | reverse complement strand
TCATGCTCCTCTTTTATATCGTTTTTCAAATTATACAATTCCAGCCTGCCGTATTTTTCAAAATAAATCAATTTCCAGTCGCCCTGTCTGATTGCTGTCATAAACGAATTGTCTTCTGCAAAATCGCCTCCTCCCCAGTTATTAGGGTAGTTCCAAACCAAAGAGTGTGCAGTATCTTTTAGATCCGGATTTTTCAAATAAGGAATTATACTTTTTCCATCAATTTGTTGAACTGTTTTATAATTTTTTATGCCTGCCATACCAAGGAGTGTGGGATAAAAATCTTCGATGATCATGTATTGCTTACAAATGCTTCCGGGCCTGGTAACACCATTCCATTTCACCATCATGGGTTCTCTTACACCGCCTTCATACAGGGACCCTTTGCCACCACGTAACGGATAGTTTTGGGTGTTATCTTTTCCTTCTCTTGGCGGGTGAGAAAATCCTCCATTATCCGACATAAAAATAACGATGGTGTTTTCAGTCAAATCATTTTTTTCTAAGTAATCCATTAATTCTCCCAGGCTATAATCCATTCCTTCTATCAAAGCGCAATAGGCTGCTTCAGGTTCTGTATAACCTTCATCCAGGTACTTTTGAACAAATTTTTTATCTGCATTATAAGGCAGATGTACTGCGTAATGAGCCATGTAAAGAAAGAAAGGTTTTTTTTTCATTTGTGCTGTATCCATTTCCAACATGGCTTGTTTAGTTAAATCTTCCGTAAGAAAAGTTGGCGTATTCCAGTATTGTTGCATGTTGGGAATATCTGCTGCCAGAATAAAATGGTCAGGATCATAACCAAAGTCATCTTCAGCAAGATAAGACGCGGGGTTACCTGCAGCGCTGCCTCCTATATTTTTTATAAATCCTAAGTTCAATGGATTGGCTCCAATCGTTTGATAAGCCCCAAAATGTGCCTTGCCACATTGAATGGTATAATAACCGTTGTCTTTCAAAATCTCTGGCAACGGCGTTGCATATACGCTTTTCGACTGGCCTGGTATGGGTGACAACCCATTTACATTCCAATCAGGAATCTTGAGAATACTGTCTTTGGGATCAACAGCTCCATCTTTATAGGCTGTCCAGTTAGTAACTCTGTGACGGGCTGCATTCATACCTGTCATCAGGCTGACTCTTGACGGCGTACAAATAGAATTGGCGTAGGCGTTAGTAAACTTCATCGATTGCTCTGCCAGCCTTTCCATGTTGGGTGTGTGAAACTTTTTGTTCTGCGTTGTTATGCTGTCCCAGAAAGGAAGGGAAGTATCCTGCCAGCCCATATCATCTACAAGGAAGAAAATAATATTTGGACTTTTTTGTGCTTTTACTGTAAAAGACACGTGTATTAAAACCAGGATTGGAAAGAGCTTGAGTATTTTCATTTTTAAAAGTTATCATAATTAATTATCAACTAAAAAAAATGGATTTTTCAATTAATTCCCGCTAAATGTCAGTGGTTAAAAAATTATTTAACTACCTGAACGGTCTCTACTTCAATCCATCCATTTTTTAGTTTTCGAAGATCCTTTATTGCTAACTGAATACCCGGTTTATTATTGGTTGTGTCGATAATCGCCAGGCCTAGTATATAATCTCCTGCTACAATTTTCGCTGAAGCATTTCCAATAAAGGAGTACTTAAAATCAGATCCTTTTAACCACTGTGATGGATCAGTTTTTTTATCAATAAACAACTGTTTTATCTGTAAAGTTGATTTTTGAATCAATGCAAAGGCCACTTTATATTTGTGATTCCATCTTTTATTATTATTCGGACACATTCCGACTCCTGTGTTTCTCCATTCATGTTCTATGACAAAACTTTCACCGGCTTTAATTTGTTTTGGAAATGACAATTTATTAGGATAAAATCTATAACCGCCATTTATCATAAACTCCTTCACCAATTCAGGTACTGTCTCAATCCAGCGTTTTGTCTGTTCCGGCTCCCTCAAATCCAAAGAATTGGCGTGGGAAGATATCGCATCCCGATAGGTCAGATTATAAACGTCTTTCCAGGTGACAGGGTGGGCATAATCCTTATAAGCAGGATCACTGTTAAAAAGGGTGCTATCACTTTGCCAATAACAAGATTCTCCAACAAGTGGCATTCGTGGGAATAAAGTGGCCATCATCTTTTTCTGATCTTGTCTGTACCAATGGCTTCCTAAACCATCTCTTCGAGGCAGGAAATCATTGCCATAGTAGGCTATTTCTTTTTCCGCCTCCAAACCTTCCTGGCTGCCCAGGTTGGTAACTAATAATATCTTTTTAAAATTTTTTGCATAGAGATTAATTACCCATTTGAAAACAGAAAGCTGGTCGTTATGGATTGTCTTTATATTGTCTCCTTCACCCCATTGACCTAAACCGTTTCCGTCCACAAAATCAACTCTTGAAGGATCGTCGAACTCTTTAGCAAAGGCCTGGATAAATTTTGAAAATTTTGTTTGGAAAACAGGATCGTCCGGATAGGGAGTCCAATTCTTTCCACCACCTCCTCTCTGTGTTTGATATCCTTTTGCGCCTGCTGCCCGTACATAATCAGGAGTTCCCTGTTTTATATTGTCCTGGCCGTTTACATAAATACGGAAAGCCAGTTTAAGATTTCTATCTAAAGCGCCTTTTATTAGTTTCTTGAAATTATCGTCATGTAGCCACGCATATTTTCCTTCTTCCGGCTCCATATCACTCCAGCGCCATCGTATGTAAAAAAAGGAAGCATATTTTTTTGCAGCCTCATCCTGGGTAGCCCAGTAATTTTCTGCTATTGCAACTTTACCGCTGGCATCGTCATATAAACCCCATCCCATTGCAGGATTTCTTATAAGGGAGGTTGTATCTTCCGTTGGATATATTGTTACCTGGTTGTCTTTTAAACTATACCGGTTGATTAATTTTGTAAAAGAAAATGCAATTATTACCAATAAAATAACCCATAGATTCTTTATAATATTTTTCATAATTATCTACAATATATGTGGCGGAAGGCTAAACTCCCATGAAATATAAATTCTTATACTGTTTACAGTAAATTATTTAGCGCTATAAACCCATTAATTATATCCGGGATTTTGCTTGATAATCCCGTTACTTTGATTGACTACACTTCTTGGCAGAGGGTATAAATTTAAATAGGCATCTGAAACAGGATCAAGACCTGCACCTTTTGCATTTGCTGCCTGGATATAAAGCCCCCATCTTACCAGATCATCCCTTCTAATTGATTCACCCCAAAGTTCGAATAATCTCTCATCCTGCAACTTTGATAAAAATGCAGCCTTGTCAAGTCCTGCTGTTAGATTTGGTAAACCAGCCCTTGTTCTAACAGTATTAATAAGCGTATAAGCCTGACTAGTAGGGCCAGCGCTTTCATTAATTGCTTCAGCCAATAAAAGTAACACATCGGAATACCTGTAAACAGGAATATCCAGCCCGTATTTATCAGACCCAATATAATTCTCTGATCCTTCGGGCACATATTTTACGGGAACTGCGCCAACATCGGGAATTTCATTGTGTGCATCTAATATGGTAGTAACGCCATTTACTTTTGCCGGGTAAAATCTTAATAAATGTGCTAAACGTTTATCCGTTGCGTCAAATTTATTATAAGCCGGCCAAAGCATCGCAAAAAATGACCCGTAATTGGTAAGCAGGTTTCCATTTTGGTCGATAAAATTGGCAGGCAAAGCATGGTCCAACCATCTGTTTGTATAGGAATCATTCTGGGAGCTGGCACCTGTACAAACAACGGCAAAGATGATTTCTGAATTTCCTCCTTTTGCTTTCACACTAAAATTATCGTAATAATCCGGCGTTAAAGCAAGCCCCATTGATGTTATCGACGTACCAACGGTTACAGCATCAGTCCATCTCTTCTCGTGCATATATAATTTCATTAACCCTGTCAGGCAGGCGGCTTTGCTTATTCTTCCATAATTGCTTCCTGTAAACGTATTTGGTAAAACGGCTGCGGCATCGGTATAATCCTGAATTATTTGGGCCACCATAGAATCTTTACTTGGTCGTGGAATTGGGGGTGCAGAAGGATCATTAATTAAACTTGCATCTAATCTCATAGGTACCGGACCGTACATATTGTATAATATTTGGCCATAGAGTCCCCTTAGTCCTTTAAGCTCTGCGATGTACTGTGCCTGCAAATCCGTATTGGTAAAGGTCATGCCTTCAATTTTACTAATATTTACTGTAATCTGAGAAACATAAGGTATAAGGGCCGAATAGGTTTGCGTAACAGGTCCAAAATCAGGAGTATAGGCCAGAAGTTGCCACTGAAGATTATTTCTACAGTACATTATATCTGTTGCCGCTTCGCTTAAACCTCCAAAATTACCTGCTGCGCCGTAACCACCGGTCCAGCCATTTACCATACCTGTATACATGGCACTGACCGCAGTGGCGGCGTCTGCCTGAGTTTTAAAAAAACTAGTGCCGTCAAGAACACCGTAGGTTACGTAATCCAGTTTTTTCTCACATGAAAGGAGAGAGGTAAGGGCAATAAGCGAAACAATGATTAATACCCTTGTTCTTTTTGCATATTTTAAATACGTTTTCATATGTAATTCTTTTAATTGTTTTTATTTATCAGATGAAATTCAGAATAAAATTTTCATTGCTGTGGTTGTAATCGCTGGTAAACCCTATAGCTTATTTCATCGATTTTTTTTATACATTTAATTAAAACCCTGCATTGAGCCCTATTATATAACCTCTGTTCAAAGGATAAAAGGAGCCCTGGTTTATCTGAGGATCTAAATAAGGGTATTTTGTAATCAGGAAGGCGTTATTCACATCAAAGGAGATATTTACGCGCTTAAATGTCTTCCTATCACCCAAAATTTTATCCGGCAGATTATAGCCTAACTTAATATCCTGACAGCGAAGGAACGTGGCATCTATATAGTAGTAATCAGAGGCATTTTGGAAATCGTTGTATTTTGGATCTCTAAGGCCTGAGGGTATGGATGCATTCGGTGTAAGAGTTGTCCATCTCTCATTAACTTCGGGATAATAGGCATTGTAACCCTGCCCAACCTGATCGTACAGACCTGATATGGAACCGCCCCATGAAGCGTATTTTTTAAGTTTTTGCCCTGCAAAGAATATAGAGAACTGGAAGTTTTTATAAAAAAAATCATTGCCTATGCTAAAGTTGAATTTTGGACGTGAATTAGATATCAATGTTTGGTCAGCTCCGGTTATAGCACCATCGGGCCCAATTAAAGCACCATTTGCATCATAGCCGTGTATATCTCTTAGAATAAGCCCACCAGGAAACATGCCCGGCATGGTAGTCGGTGCAGGTCCTTTTGTGCCGGTATATAAACCCTCTGATTCATATCCATACACACCATAATAGGCAGCTTGTGGTCCTGATGCTGCTACATACTTAGCCAGGGTAGCTAAAGCGCCAGGTGACCTTTGTACCCAAAAATCAAAATAATGGGAAAAGGTAAGGCTGGAGTTCCATCTAAATCCTTCGGCATGAGAAGAAACAATATTTTTGGTGTTCACCAAAAATTCGTAACCTCTATCCCTTGTAGATCCTGCATTGCCTGTGATGCTGCTCACCAAAAAATCAGTCGGTAAAGGAATGTTAGTAATCAGGTTTTTAATTGTTTTACTGAACACATCGATTGAACCTGTTATCCGATTGTTGAACAATCCATAGTCTAACCCTACATTTATTTCTTCAGCGGTCTCCCAACTTAAATTAGGATTTGCTGCCTGGGTTAGATATATACCTGTAAATGTTGAACTGGTGCCGAATGTAGGGCTAACTCTGGGGCCGTATTGTGCAAAAGCGCTTCCTGATGAAGGAGGATTTCCCGTTTCTCCATACCCTACGCGTATTTTCAAGTAATTGATAGCCTTAATTTTACTATTGCCATCATCAAAAATGATATAAGTTGCGCCTACAGATGGAAAATATCCCCACTTTTTACCTGCGGCAAATGCAGTACTTCCATTTCTATTGATAGATGCAGATATTGATAATTTGTTATCGTAGGTGTATATTGCCCTTGCCACATAAGATGCCCAGGAATTGGTATATTGGTAGGAAGATACCGAAGGCCGGGCCGATTGTCCCAAACCTAAATTATAATACCCGATAATATCAGAAAAAAACGTTTTATTACCTGCCCCGACATTTTCACCGTTGGTTTTGTTGTATTCGTACCCAATAACGGCGTTGATAGCATGTTTTTGAGCAAAGGTATGTTGATAGCCCAAGGTGTAATTTAACAATAGAGTATTAGAGGAATTATCAGTTATAGATGCTGTGCCCTGGGAGCTGTATAAGAAGGCTGAAGGAGAGTAATAGTTTCTTTTAGCATCCTGTTGATCGTAACTGAAAATTGCTTTGGCTTTTAGATCCTTAATAATTTCATATTCCACATTGGCCATACTAAGTAACCGGGTAGCGATCGTATGATCATTATTAAGTTGGTAACTCAGTGGATTAGGAGCTGCAGCGTATTGGTTATTTATAGGGAAGGACCCATCCGCATTGACAAGTGGTTGATTTGCCGGCCAATTTTGCGCAGCGGGAATCACACCCGAATTCTCAAAGGTTCCACCATAAACCGCATTTTGCGTGTTGGAATTGGAGCCGATCAAATTGATGCCTGCTTTTAGTTTGGGTGAGATATTTTCGTCTATACGCACAAGCCCATTATATCGTTTCATACCTGTAGCAATGACAGTTCCTTTCTGGTCAAAGTAATTTCCCGATACAAAGTACGTCGTCTTTTCGCTGCCACCCGACATACTGAGGTTCTGTTGGTTTATATATCCATTCCTTAATACCTGGCTCAAAGCACTTGGAAGATCGGTGGTTGCTGCTATTTGATCTGCTGTATAATAAGGTTTATACGGTTTTGTTGCAGCAACGGTGGCCGAATCCGCAGCGCCAAAAAATGGTCCGATCTTATTATCGCTATACCATTTTTGGAGGGAAACACTGTTGCGTATATTTTCGTATTGATGTGCATTGAATTGGGGAAAAACGTTTGCCGCTTTTTCAAAAGCGTAAGATCCCGAATAGTTGATAACTGTGGCTCCACGCGTTCCCTTTTTTGTGGTGATCAATATCACGCTACTTCCTGCCCTGGCGCCATAAATAGAGGCCGAACTGGCATCTTTCAATACCTGGATCGATTCTATATCGTTTGGATTGATCGAATTTAAGATTGATTGGCTCACGCCCGCACCGCCATATCTTGAACCTGTACCTGGAGCGGAGGGCGCGTCAACTATGGGCACTCCGTCTATAACATATAAAACGCCCGCACTATTACTTGTGGGATTACTTCGAATCTGCACACCGATGCTCGCGCCTGGCTGACCCGAATTCTGGGTTATCTGTAGCCCGGCTACTTTCCCGTTTAAGGCACTCTGAAAAGAGGGAGTATTTTCAAAGTTAAGATTTGAAGCTTTTACCGAAGCTACAGCTCCAGTGATGGTCTTCGTTTTTGCAGTACCGAATCCAATGACTACTATCTCGTTTCCCATTACAGCTTCGATTTCCATGACCACGTTAATATTATTACTCTGATCTATAGTTATACTTTTTTTCTGATAGCCAACTATTGTAAATTCCAATACATTCCCCACATTGGCATCAATTGAAAAACTGCCATCTGCTTTCGTATCGGTTCCTTTGTTAGTTCCTTTTATAATTATAGATACTCCGGAAAGAGGATTGCCCAGTTGATCTTTTACCGTTCCCTTAATAATATCAAACGGAGCAGGAGGAAGAACAGCAACGATTGTCTTTGCAATAACCGCCTTTTGAAAAATCGTAATCATTCTCCCTTCAATAGAAAAATCAACGGGTTGACCCTGAAGGGTTTCTTTTAATGCATCTTCAACGGATGCATCCTTCACATGAATGTTTACGGATTTTGCTCCTTCCAATATATTGGCATCATATAAAAACACGTAGCCTGTTTGTTTCCGGATTTCCCTGAAAACTTTTTCAAGCTTCACATTTTTTTGCGATAAGGTTACTTTCGGTGCGATTCCGCCTGCACTAGCAGTAAGACATGCCGAAAACACAAGAATGGCTGTAATTTTCATCGCAAGGAAGATTTTTTTTCTGTTGGGGAAATGGCTACTCTTCCGGCAGACCAGATTTGAGGTTATAGACAACAGCATTTCCCGGATAATTACCCTACGGTAATGATTGACCTTTAAATACATAATTTTGTTTTTATTTCTATTTTAAAAATCAGATATTTCTCAAAAATTCTAAATATTGCATAACTAAAAATAAAAGGCAAAAAAGGGGGCTTCAACATTTCCAATTGTCATCCTGATCACCCCGATGAAGAGACTGTTTTAGATTTTACGTAATCATCACC
>JBBSSE010000095.1:0-8477 GCA_038242375.1 Chitinophagales bacterium | reverse complement strand
GTATTAAAATCCGGTTCGCCAAGGCTAAGGTCAATTACATCGATTCCTTGCGCTCTGAGTTCACGGCCCAGCTTGGCCATTTTCAACGTTTCAGGTTCACTAAATCTGTCTAAAAGAGAGGAGAGTATCATTTTTAAATTGTTTTTAGGGCTCAAAAGTAAGAAAATGAAAAGTGACTTTCCATGAAACTGCTTTTTTTAAACAATATTCAATTTACAAAGCAAAAGAAGGCGGGAAAATAGATTCAACCATTTTTAATGGATTTTTTTTTATTTTCAACCAAAATAAAAAGATGGATCAATTGAAATTAGGCATCGGAACAAGGCTCCAACATACAGTTCTCGGGCCGGGTGTAATCACAGGCGTGCGTCTGGCAACTTACCTCATTACCTTTATTAATACAGGAACAAAGGAAATAGATAAAACAGATGATAAACTGGAAGAAATTATCCCTGAAAATGTAAGTGCGGAAATAGAGACGACAAGTGACCTTGAAAGATCTCTTGCAAAAATATTAAGAATGTGGAGTGATGTTTCTGAAATAGTGCCTCTTGGAGATAAATGGCAGGGTGGTACGATGCTTTTACAAACTTCTGATAAAACCTTGAAGCCGAAGGAAATCCCTATGGATGTTTTTTTTCATAAAATAGTCATGCTTCGTGATCGGGTGAGAGTAATGGAGCAACAGATCAATGCGCATAAAATACTTTCAGATGAAGATAAAGTGAACTTGCAGCAATATATAACGCGGATTTATGGCACGCTCACAACTTTTAATATATTATTTAAGAATAAAGAAGATTGGTTTATTGGAGAAAAAGGCAGCAATTAACTATTTTTTCTTCCTGAATGATTTCTACATAGTATATGTAAAGAGTTTTAAAACCCGTGTGTTAAAGGATCTTTTAAGGATTAAAAGTTACTGCTTTGTTTAAGATAAATGATGGCTTCCAGGTTGTGAAACCCTTTGTCATCATGGATTTTAATGAATAAATACTTCTTTCGGGGACCATCTGCCTGATAGATGAATTAATCTATAAAATTCCTTAAAATTTTCGACATCAAACCCCTATCTTTGCCAACTTCTAAAAATTAAGATATGAAATTGAAAGGTTTGGTGTGGTTTTTTACCATTACGCTTATTCTGATCTCTGTTTACCAACTTTCTTTTACCTGGGTAGTTAATAGCCATGAAAAGGAAATGAAACAAAAGGCTGAAAAATCTGTTATGATGGCTAATCCGGGTATAACCGGTGAAGCAAAAGAGGACCTGGTACAACAGAAATTTATGCATTTCCTGGATAGTACCAGGGATGAAAAAATTTACCCTGTATTTGGTACCACTTATCAAAAGTCTAAAGAAAGTGAACTGCAGTTAGGTTTGGATTTGCAAGGTGGCATGAGTGTTACAATGAATGTAAGTCTTGATGGTTTATTAAAATCTTTAAGCAATAATCCAAAAGATGCTTCTTTAATAAAAGCACTTGAAACGACAAACCAGGAGAAATTAGCCAGTGATCTGGACTATATTAGTCTTTTTGGTGACGTATTTAAAAGACAGAATCCCGGAACGAAACTGGCTTCAATTTTTGCCGGCGCGGGAACTGAAATTAAAATCAACGATTCTGACTCTAAAGTACTTTCTGTGTTGGAAGCAACTTCTAAAACAGCTATCAATCAAACATACAAGGTTTTACTAAAAAGGATCGATCAGTTTGGTGTAGCCTCTCCAAGTATCAACCTTGATGAGAATAAAGGAACAATCAACGTAGAACTGGCAGGTGTGCAGGATCCGGTAAGAGTAAGAAATTTACTCCAGGCATCCGCTTACCTTCAATTCTGGGAAGTATATAATATAGGAGAAATCGGAAAAAATATTGAAGAAGCTGATAAACTTTTGGCTGATCAATTAGCTGGTGTTACTCCACAAGTTACCGATTCTACGCAGGCAGCAGGAGATACATTAAATCCGTTAACGGATAATATGCATCCCTTGACCAATGTTATTCATTTCATCGGGCCACAACAGGATGAGAACGGAAAGCAGCAATTTTACTCTGCTATCGCAAATGTTGATGCAAAAGATACAACTCTGGCAAATAGTTATTTGAGAACAGAAGTCGTAAAAAACAGCTTCCCTTCAAATATTAAGTTTCTTTACGGAATGCAACAAAAGGATGAAAAAACCGGAAGAAGGTTTTTCGAACTTTATGCAATAAAAACAATTCCCGGAACGGATAAGGCAAAACTTGAAGGGGAAGGTGTTCAGGATGCTTCCGCTGATTACGATCAACGTGGCCGTCCGGCAATTAAAATGCAAATGACGCCAACCGGTTCAAGAACCTGGGCAAAATTAACCGGCGATAATGTTGGGAGACCAGTTGCCATCGTTTTGGATGATATCGTTTATAGTGCTCCAAATGTAAATGGTGCTATTGAAGGTGGTAACTCTGAAATAAGCGGAAACTTTACTGTAGAAGAAGCACAGGATTTAGCCAGTGTTTTGAAAATAGGTAAAATAGATGCTCCCGCGAAAATTGTACAGGAACAAATCGTTGGACCTACATTAGGCCAGGATGCCATTAAAGGTGGTGGACTTGCTTTCTTTATATCCTTTATTGTTATTTTTATTCTGATGCTTGTGTATTATAACACAGCAGGCTGGATCGCAAATATTGCTTTGATCTTCAACTTACTGTTTACCATCGGTATTTTAAGTGCCCTTGGTGCTACGCTTACTGCAGCCGGTATTGCCGGTTTGGTATTGACCATTGGTATGGCAGTAGATACGAACGTAATTATTTTTGAAAGAATTAAAGAGGAACTTGCCCGTGGTAAAAATTACCAGCAGGCAGTGAATGATGGATACAAAAGATCATACGCTCCTGTAATTGATTCACACGTTACAAGTTTCCTGACCGCAGCTATTTTGTTTTATTTTGGTCTTGGTCCTGTATTAGGATTTGCGACCACACAGATGCTGGGTCTGACTCTTTCCCTGTTCAGTGGAATATTAATTTCCAGGTTGATCACGGAAATCTACATGAACAAAAACAGACATTTTAAATATTTCACCGGATTCTCTAAAAAGATTTTCCAGCATGCTGCTTTCAAATTTGTAGAGTATAGAAAATATGCCTACATGTTCTCAATAGTTGTTGTGATATTTGGTGTAGGTTCATTCTTCAACGGATTCGACAAAGGAGTTGAATTTAAAGGAGGAAGAAGTTATACCGTTTCATTCCCGCAATCAGTGGATATTGAAAGTTTACGTGCTCCTTTAAATAAAGTATTTGATGGTGATTATCCTGTAATTAAAACAGTTGGAGATTCCCGCCATTTAAATATTACAACTTCTTATTTGAAAGGAGTTTCTGATGCCGACAGCGCGGTTCAAACGCAGTTGTATGCCGGTCTTCAGCCACATCTTGCACCGGGAACAACCTATGAGCAATTTGTAAAAAGCAATATTGAAAGTTCACAGGTAGTACAACCAATTATTTCAAAGGACCTGGAAGCAGGTGCTTTCAAAGCGGTGATAGCAGCCATGTTCGCAATTATATTGTATATTTTAATTCGTTTCCGTGACTGGCGTTATTCTTTGGGAACCATTGTATCATTACTCCATGATGTATTAATCACGCTGGCAGTGTTCTCATTTTTTAAGAACATCGTTCCATTCCCGCTTGAGATTGACCAGCATTTTATCGCGGCCATACTTACGGTGGTTGGTTTCTCCATGAATGATACGGTTATTGTATTTGACCGGATCAGGGAGGATAGCCATAATATGAAAGGAGCCTCTAAAGGAACCATCATTAACCGTGCGATTAATGATACGCTAAGCCGTACCATCATGACGTCTGTAACGGTTTTCCTTGTATTACTTGCCTTATTTATTTTTGGTGGAGAAGTTACAAGAGGATTCTCTTTTGCAATGTTGATCGGTATCATAGCAGGTACGTACTCATCTATTTTTGTAGCAGCACCGGTATTAATGGAATTTGCTAAAGACAAACCATTAGGAACTGCAAGTCTTTGGGGATCAAAAAAAAAGACAATAACAACGCAAAAAGTAGAAAAGGCGACATTCTCTAAGTAAGAAAAATACTCGATTTTTTTATACAATCCCCGGTAAGCATATTACCGGGGATTTTTTATTACGATTATGTTGAGGTTAAGAGATCCGTCAGACAGTCTCCGTCTGCGCCGAAAGCAGGTTCGGTCGGGGGATGTTTGACGTCTTTTAAAGAACTGGCATATTTTTTAAGACTCTTTGTTAATAAAAACAAAGACTATGAAATCTTTTAATTGGGGTGTAATAGGACCGGGAGATATTGCACATAATTTTGCAAATGATCTTAAACTTGCGCATGGCGAACAAAAAATTACAGCAGTTCTATCTCATAAGGAGAAATCAGCCAATGATTTCGCGGAAGAATTTAATATACCACAAAGATTTACAAATATTGAAGAATTTGTTCAAAATGGCCAGGTAGATATCGCTTATATTTCTACTCCTCATCCTTTCCACTACGATCAAATAAAAGCTTGTCTTAAAAATAAAATTGCAGTGATTTGTGAAAAACCCATTGTTTTAAACAAGGATCAGCATTTGGAGCTTCTCAGTCTTTCAAAAAAAAATGAAACATTTTTGATGGAAGGAATGTGGATTAGATTTTTACCCGGTTTTTGCAAACTAATGGATTTAATTTCTCAAAAAAAGATTGGTGAAATCATTCACATAAAAGCATCCATGTATTTCAGAGCTCCAAAAGATGAAAATAGTCGTTTTTATGATCCGGAAAAAGGAGGTGGCTCCCTGCTGGATCTTGGTGTTTATTGTATTTTCTTAAGCACTCTTTTATTAGGGCTTCCTAAATCGATAAAAGCAGTTGGTAGACTTTCCGGTGAAGGGATTGATGAGGCATGCGCAATTTTATTATCTTATAGTGATGGACGCTATTCCATACATGAATCATCCTTCCTGAAAAAGCAAAATGAACCGGCCGAAATTTATGGAACAAAAGGAGTTATCCGTATTTTGGACCCCTGGTTTGAAAAATCTCCCGGAATTCAAATTGAATTTCACAATGGAAACAAAGAAGAAATTCCGACCTCATGGAATGGTCATGGACTGCAATTTGAAATAGAAGAAGTAATCCGTTGCCTGGAACAAGGAAAAATTGAGAGCGAATTAATGCCGGGCAGCCTTAGCAAAAATGTATTGGAAATAATGGATGAAATTCGCAATCAGATTCATGTGATTTATGATCAGTATGAATAGATGGTTTTAAAAGCATTTAATAAATTTAATACCACAGCCGGCGGAGTTTCCATGGCTGATTAAAAGAGTTTTATATGAGCATTTTATTACCGGTAGTACCATGGGCCAGCGGGTCTAATATTTATGAAGTGAACGTGAGGCAATATACACCTGAGGGTACTTTAAATGCTTTTGCTGATTATCTACCCAGGTTAAAATCTATGGGGATCCATATCATCTGGTTTATGCCGCTTACACCTATAAGCCTGGAAAAAAGAAAAGGAACCAGGGGGAGTTATTATGCAGCAAGTTCCTACACAGACATAGATCCGTTTTATGGTACGTCAGAAGATTTTAGGGAACTTGTAAAAAAAGCGCATGAACTCGGTCTTAAAGTTATGATCGATTGGGTAGCAAATCATACCGGTTACGATCATGAGTGGACTAAAACCTTTCCCTACTTTTATCGCAGGGACCTTAATGGGAATTTTACCAGGCTTCACGAGTGGGAGGATGTGATCGATCTGAATTATTCTTTATCTGCCTTGCGGGAGGAAATGATCCGGAGTATGCAATATTGGATAACAGAATTTGATATAGATGGATTCCGGTGCGATATGGCCCGGACTGTACCACTGGATTTTTGGGCAGAAACAAGAGCCAAATGTGATGCTTTAAAACCGCTGTTATGGTTGGCAGAGTGTGAAATATTTTCATACAATGATGTATTTGATCTTACCTATGGCTGGGAAGCTATGCGGGCATTGGATAAGTATTTTTCTACCGGGGAAATTAGTCTGGATAAAATAAAAGACATTTTGAAAGATTATGCAGATTATCCGGACGGTACAAAAAAACTTTTATTTACCTCCAATCATGATGAGAATACCTACTATGGAACCGAATATGAAAAGTATGGAATTGCCGCGAAAGCTGTCGCTGTCTTTACATGTACATGGCCCGGAATTCCTTTGATTTATTCCGGACAGGAAATGCCCAATAAAAAAAGACTTTCTTTTTTTGAAAAAGATGAAATAGGATGGACGGGGAAATTTGAATTACATGAATTTTATAAAACATTATTGCATTTACGGCTTCAAAATAAAGCCTTGCAGGAAGGTGCTTCTGTTATGATTCTGGAGACAAATGCTCCGGATATTTTAGCTTATCTGTGCCGCAATGAAAATGACCAGGTTTTAGTCCTGTTGAATTTTGGTCGGGAGAAAATCAGTTTTCAATTTACTCAGGCAGATATCGGAGGTATGTATGAGGATCTTTTTGAAAAAAATAAACTTTTATTGCAAAATAAAATGCACGAAACATTGGATGCAGGAGAGTTTAAGGTGTATCATAAAAGTGCCGGATAATTTCATAAATGTGTGGGAGATAATCCGGTATTTTTGGTGAAAATGAAATTCTCTTTCTTTCTAATCTTTCAATAATTCATTGATTGTATCCTCAAATTCCTTCTTGTATTTCAGGTAATGATCACCCGTAGCAGGTCCGTCAAAACCGGTATGTATTTTTTTAATATTTCCCTGTTTATCTAAAAATATCGTTGTCGGAAACGCAATAATATTTCCTATTTGTGGCAATGTCTTTTCGGTACGAAGCGTATCCGAAACAGCTACGGGTGGAATAAGAATCGGGTAGGGAATTTGAAATCTCTTTTGGAATGGTTGCAGAGCTTTTACGGAGGCAGCATAGTCTGTGGTTCGCTCATAAGAAATTCCTAGAAAAGCAACTCCTTTTGAGGTGTAATAATCATAATTATCCATAAAGAATTTTGTTTCATCCACACAATTCGGACACCATGAACCCATGATTTGAATAACCACTATCTTATTTTTAAAGCGGTCATCATTTATGGAAACCATGTTTCCTTCCATATCAGGAAAGCTGAAATCCAATTTGCTTGCATTAGGTTTTACTTTCGTGATATTTTCAGGAGCTTTTAAAACGGCCTTGTTGTCTTTTTGTGCTTTCCAGGTTTGTACATCTGCATTTCCGGAATAGAATCTTCCTCCTGAAATTTGATTACCCTTGATTATTTTTCCGGTAAAATATAGAGCATAACTGCCGTCAAAGCCGGATAAATGAAGACTGTCGCCACTCACAACTCCTTCTAAAAAACGATAATCGCCATAGGGAGTTAAAAAAGTTCCGGTAATATGTGATCCATTCTGTAAGAATTGCCCGATGGCATCGGACTCTTTGTTTTCTTTATTTTTAAAAACAGTCGTCCACATTCCGGTAATATTATAGGCAGAGGGTTTATTTGTTTGAAATCTTATCGGGTCATTATACGATGCAGTGAAAGGAAGTTTCCTGGCTGAATTTCCGTCCCGTTTTATCCAAACTCCCTCGAGGTTCCCATTATCTTTTATTTTAGCCGCAAAGCCGGATTCAAAAAACGGCAATTCAAAAAAAACAGAATCTCCTTTCATTAAAATACTATCCACCAGCATGTGGTCATTGCCATTTATAATATACATGATTTTTTTACCCGCGCTGTCTTTTACGGATGTAATAAAATCAATTGTTTGATGATCATCTCTTTCAATACGGAACTTGTATGGGCCATTTTTTAATGTTGATTGCGCAAAAGATCCAAAGGAAAAAATTGAGGCAGAAAATATCAGAACGAAGTGGATTAAATATTTCTTATTCATGGAAGATAAATGTAGGATATTTTGATTGAATAGAATTCGCGTTGTTCACATTTAACTTTGTTTCTGAATGGATAACTAAATCCGGCTGAATTCAGCCAAAAAAATCCCTTTCCTTTAAAGAACAGGAATTTTGAATTGTGTAAAACATTACGATACCTGGAAATTCCTGCCTTCAAACTTCTTGCTCAAAGGTTTTCTTTTGCCGTTAGCCCGGCAATATGTATATTACAGGTATGATTCCATTGCTAAAAATTAACCGGTTTAGGCGTTGTTTTATAAGAAGATTTTATCTTATTGCTCTGTTATTATGTTTATCCCCTTCTATTTTATTTGCTCAGAAAATATTTTCCATAACGATTAAGGATGGTATTAATCCTGCCGTAGCTGAATTTATTGCACAAACGATCGAAAAAGCGGAAAAAGAAAAGGCGGAAGCTTTGATCATTAATCTGAATACACCAGGCGGATTACTTTCTTCAACGCGCGATATTGTAACAGATATGATGGGATCTTCTGTGCCTGTTATAGTATATGTTTCT
>JBBSSE010000094.1:0-8485 GCA_038242375.1 Chitinophagales bacterium | reverse complement strand
GCCATCCTGGACTGGAAATTACTGGAAGCAGCGCAACCGGCAATTGATCACCAGGAAAAAGTTATGGCTACATTTGATATCATCAATACTGACCGCACCACGGGAACACTTTTATCCAATGAGATTTCCAAAAAATACAAAGGCGCCGGATTGCCGGACGAAACAATTCATTTCAAATTTACCGGTACGGCCGGGCAAAGTTTCGCCGCCTTCAATACCAAAGGAGTCACGATGGAACTGGAGGGCGATGCCAATGATTATTTTGGGAAAGGATTGAGTGGCGCGAAACTGATCATTTATCCGTCTAAAAACGCAGGATTTGTGGCGGAGGAAAATATCCTGATTGGTAATGTGGCCTTCTATGGCGCTACCTCCGGCGAAGGGTATATCCGTGGAAAGGCGGGCGAACGTTTCTGCGTGCGTAATTCGGGCGCAAACGTGGTGGCAGAAGGCGTTGGCGATCATGGATGCGAATATATGACCGGTGGAAATGTGGTGATTCTGGGTGAGACCGGGCGTAATTTTGCCGCCGGAATGAGTGGAGGAATCGCTTACGTGTATGATGTGCGCCGTCAGTTTGAAATCATGTGCAACAAGGAAATGGTTGACCTTGATCCAGTAACGGAAGCGGATGTGGATTTCCTTCACGGAATGATCAGCAAACAATATGAATTGACGGGTAGTACAGTAGCGGGCTTCATCCTCAAGGATTTTAAAAATCAGTTGGAGAATTTTATAAAAGTATTTCCGAAGGATTATAAAAAAGTGCTGCAGGCAAAGCCGGTTAAAGAGACTGTTGAAATAAAGTAATCACTATATTATAAACGAAAGTATGGGTAAAATAACCGGGTTTTTAGAATTTACAAGAGAGCTGCCAGCAAAGCGTCCTGTGCAGGAAAGGCTGAACGATTACAAGGAATTTGTAGAACAATATACAGAGCAAAAACTCAATGAACAGTCGGCAAGATGTATGGATTGCGGCATCCCCTTTTGTCACGAAGGTTGTCCGGTTGGAAACCTGATCCCGGAATTTAACGATGCCGTTTACCGCAAAAGTTACCGCGAAGCCTACGACATACTCACCTCCACCAATAATTTCCCGGAATTTACCGGCAGGATCTGTCCTGCGCCCTGCGAAAGTAGCTGTGTGCTGGGTATCAATCAGCCCGCTATTGCCATAGAAGAGATTGAAAAGCACATCATAGAGATAGCGTACGAAAGCGGTTTTGTTCAACCTAAAATACCATTGGTAAGAACCGGTAAAAAAATCGCTGTCATTGGTTCCGGTCCGGCAGGAATGGCAGCGGCGGCACAATTGAATTCCGCAGGTCACCACGTAACCGTATATGAGCGAGATGACGCTCCCGGAGGACTATTACGGTATGGAATACCCGATTTTAAATTGGAAAAATGGGTGATCGAAAGAAGGATCAATGTATTGAAAGAAGAAGGTGTTGAATTCATCTGTAACGCGCATGTAGGCGTGAACATTCCCGTGAATGACCTGTTACGGGAAAACCATGCGGTCGTGTTAGCCGGTGGATCCACCATTCCGAGAGATTTACCCATACCCGGAAGAGAACTAAAAGGTGTTCATTTTGCCATGGATTTCTTAAAACAACAAAACAAACGCGTATCCGGTAAAGAAGTTACAGAAGAAGATATCTCCGCTGTAGGAAAAAATGTAGTCGTAATCGGAGGCGGCGATACGGGCAGCGATTGTGTCGGCACCTCCAATCGTCAAAAGGCAATTTCCGTTACCCAGTTCGAACTCATGCCAAAGCCTCCCGGCGACCGCACTCCTTTTATGCCGTGGCCTACCTACCCCATGCTTTTAAAAACCACCAGTTCGCACGAAGAAGGTGCCCAGCGTCAATGGGCCATCGCCACCAAAGAATTCATCGGTGATGAAAACGGCAACCTCACCGGCCTCAAGATCGTGAACCTGGAATGGACCTTCAACGAAGAACACAAGCCCACCGGTTTTATTGAAACCCCCGGCAGCGAAACCATTATCCCCTGCGAAAAAGCCTTCCTGGCCATGGGCTTCCTGCATCCCCAACATGCCGGATTACTCAACCAATTAGATGTAGAACTTGACCAGAGAGGAAACGTGAAAGCCACCGAAAAAGAGTTCCAGACAAACATCTCCAAAATCTTCACTGCCGGTGATATGCGCCGCGGCCAATCCCTTGTAGTCTGGGCCATCTCCGAAGGCCGGGAATGCGCACGGAAAGTGGATGAATATTTAATGGGCAGTTCGCTGCTGGAGACGAAGGATGAAAGTATTTTGTGGAGTGTGAGGTAGAGATTTCTAGATTTTTTTTGAAAATTGATTTTGTATTCATTAAATAATGGTAATAACTTTAAGGCTATAGTTGCCGGTTTATTTATATATTGCAGCCTATGATACAAATGGAAGTAGTTCCATTTCACTATAACTCAAGCTAACTCTTCTACAAGGCCAAAAGGATTTCAGAACTTACTATCTATTTGATAATTGGTTAGAAAATTTTGACAACTAACATTTAAAAACCTAATGACTATAACAATTTTTTTAATAGTAGTAATTGGTATAATACTTACTTTTTCAGGAAAGAAGAAGCCTCCCAAAAAAAAGTTATCAATTCCAAGTAATAATTACCCACAGAAATCTGAACAGGAAATCAAAGATGAATTCGTGCAGAGCTTAATAGACAATATAAAAATTACCATGACAACTTCAGGTTCTTTGAACAACCTCAAAGACGATTCAATTATTGATGTTACAGACCAATCTTATACTATAAATTCTAATAGCAGTTTAATAAAATACTTTACTGAAGTACCTTTCTGGGCACATCAATATGTTTATTCGTATTCTGAACTTAATAGTGCATCAAGTGAACAAAAAAAGTTTTACAATTTTTTTAAAAATAGTTTCCTAAATGAGGAGTGTTTGGATTTAGAGGGTAACACAAATTATGCTTTCATTTTACTATTCGACTTACTTATTGAATTTGATACTCATAAAGACATAACTAAACTGGAGAGTCAGCTTAAAGTTTTAGGTCAATATTATCCTAAAACAAAGTCATATGCAATGTCCTTCTTGATAAAAAAAATGGAAGCGATCGGTGATAGCGAAGGAGTTTCACGATTAACGGTAGACGATAGATATAGATATTATAATTACGATGCAGATTTTGACTATTGGAAATTGGGAAGAAAATACAAAGAGAAATTAAATCTGAATGAGGAGGAGGTTAAACTATTAAACAAACTTTGGTACCCAAGTAACAATTTTTGCAATATCGAATATTGTCTTTTGGAAATTTTAAGGCTATATATTTCTCTATTTACTGAATTGAAAGAGTCTTTTATTCAAGAAGGAACAACATTAGATGTTCAATTTTTATCTGTTGCTGATGTGATTGCTAGAAAACATTTTAAATATAGAGAGGGAAGTCAGAATTATAAATATTGCATTGAAACCGTTACTAATGAATTTCATTCTTATATTTTCAAATATTGTGAAAATGCAGTTCGAGAGTTTTATGACCACAAGCGCAAATTAAATACTGATACTTATTACACAAATGAAGAAGCAAAAACAGAATTTGAAACTAAAATAATTGCGAGAGTATCAAATTTGCTTGCCGTTTTAATTCATAAGGTTGCTCTGCCAGATGAAGTAACTGATATTGAACTGTATTCACAAAATACAAATCGTTGGAAAATCAAGTTTGAAGAATTAACGGCAAAGTATTATGATAAACCCAAAGAGTTTATCGATTCCATCGCTGCTCTTGGAAAGCTAAATAAAAAGAATCCTTCAATTGAAAATATATTTTTTGAAGGATCAAAATTTATGGCGAAGTATGATAAGGAATCAGCACTTTCTTTATACGTTCACTATTTGTTTCACGACTTAAAGTCTGCCACTTTCGACAATAAACAACTAACAAAAACCATTCAGAAAAGTCTATTCAAAACAAATGAACAATTTCATGATTTCGAAATAATTGTCAATGAATTAATTAAAGATAAAGATTTAGAAAAAGCATTAAATAATGTTAGTAAAGTATATGAGGTGAAGCGTAAGAAAATACGACTTGATACTGCTTCAATAAAAGAAGTACAACAACAACATTCTGGAACAGTTGAACTCCTTAATGAATATTTGAAGGACGATTTTGTGGATAATAATAGTTCAATAGAATTACAAGAAATAATCAGCGAAGAAATACAAATAAATATAATAGAGAAGAATAAAGACATTAGTCATTCGGCATTTTTAACCGATTTAACTTTTTCTCCAATACAATTATCTACATTAGAACTATTTTCAAAAAGTAATTTTTCAGTTCCTCAAATTGAACTTGAAGAATTTGCTAAATCAAAAGGCATCTTTAGAAATCAATTAATCGAAAGCATTAATGAAACGTCCTACGATTTTTTAGATGATGTTTTGATTGAGGAAGAAGACGAGTTCTACACAATTAATACAAACTATTTTCAAAGAATTTCCGTACAATGATAGACAATATTAAACCTAAAGAAGCCACCGCAATAATCAATTCTTTAATTGGTGGCGTAGTTCCAAAAATCGGAGTTCAACATATTACCGTTGGGCGTTCGGAAGAAATAAATGCCGTTGTTACTGCATTAGAAGAAGTTAAGAATGGACACAGCATGGTTAAATTTTGGATTGGCGACTTTGGTTCAGGCAAATCGTTTATGCTTCATTTGCTTAATACAGTTGCTTTGAAACAAAAATTTGTTGTAGCCAATGCAGATTTTACACCTGACAATCGTTTGTATTCAAACGATGGAAAAGGAGTTGCTCTCTATTCTGCGATTATGGATAATGTTTCTATTCAAACAAAACCCGAAGGTGGTGCATTGCCAACATTGTTGGAAAAGTGGATTGAGCAAATTATAACCAAAACTGCCGAAGAAAATAAAATTTCATTGATAGACATCCGTAATGAACAATACTTGAATCTAATTCAAAATAACATTATGAAAACCATTAATGAAATTACCGATGTAGGCGGTTTCGATTTTGGAACTGTTGTAATGAAATATTATGAAGGTTATATCAAAGAAGATGAACAATTAAGAAGAAACGCTTTAAAATGGCTAAAAGGAGAATACAGAACCAAAACCGAAGCAAGACAAGATTTAGGAGTTAGAGAAGTTATAAATGACTTGAATTATTATGACATGCTGAAAAATTTCTGCAAACTCTTTGTAAGTATGGGTTATAGTGGTTTTATGGTAAATCTTGATGAAGCTATTAACCTTTACAAGATTTCAACATCTATAATGAGAGAAAAAAATTATGAAAAAATCCTTACGATATACAATGATTGTTTCCAAGGTAAAGTTTCTAACTTATTTTTCAATTTTGCTGGAACTAAAGAATTCTTAGAAAATCAGCGTAGAGGACTATTTAGTTATGATGCCTTGAAAACAAGACTTGCAATAAATAAATTTGAAACAGCGGAAATAAGAGATTTTGCACAACCTGTACTTCGATTATTACCGCTTGACCATAATGAAATATTTGTATTGCTTAAAAAACTGAAAGCAATATTTGACTATAATTATAAAACTGAAATTTCGATAGATGATAGAGATATTCAGCATTTTATGGAGGAGTTATTTAACAAGCCTGGAGCATCAGAATTTTTAACACCTAGAGAAGTAATTCGAGACTTTTTGAATATCTTAAATATTATAAGACAGAATCCATCAATTGATAAAAATAAATTGTTTGGGGAACTTGAAGTTTCAGATGAACGACCTGATGAATTTTCTTTAGACAGTATTGAAGAGCTATAATGTCCTATAATTTACTTTCAGAACCAATACGAAAATTTATTCGTGATAAGGGTTGGGAGCAGTTGCGACCAATTCAAACAGCGGCTATTGCTAAAATTTTAGCAACTGATGATAATTATATTTTAGCATCAAGGACAGCTTCGGGGAAAACAGAGGCAGCTTTCTTACCAATTCTTTCAAAAGTTAATTTCAATGATTCAGGAGTTCAGGTACTTTATATTTCACCGCTAATTGCGTTAATTAATGACCAATTCTATCGCATAGAAGAACTATGCAAAAATCTTGATGTAACAGTTACTAAATGGCACGGTGAAGCAAACAAAACACTTAAAGAAAGATTAATTAAACAGCCTAGCGGAATTGTTTTAATTACACCCGAATCATTGGAAGCTATGTTTGTAAACAAGCCTTTCAATGTAAAGCAGCTATTTGCTAATTTGAAATATGTTGTCATTGATGAAATACACTCATTTATTGGCACAGATAGAGGAATTCAACTAAAATCAATTTTATCAAGATTACAAAGGATAAATCCTAATCCTAATTCATTCAGTATTGTTGGACTTTCTGCAACAATTGGAGACTACGATGAAGCTAAAAAATTCACTGGAAATGAATTAAAAACAAAGGTTTTATTGGACAGAACAGCCAAAGAAATTAATGCACTATTCCGCTACTTCAAAAACAAAAATGAAGAACTACCTTTGGAACTTTTGAAAGATTTATACATTGAAACTAAGAACAATAAAGTATTAATTTTCCCCAACAGTAGAGGGCGAGCCGAAGAGGTTGCTGTAAAACTAAGAAAGATTTCAGACAGAGTAAAAGGACATCCAAATTATTTTTCACATCATTCCTCGGTCGATAGAGAAGTGAGAGAGTATGTTGAATATTTTGCAAAGAATAACAATCGTCAAAACTTTTGTATTGCCTGCACATCTACATTAGAACTCGGTATCGATATAGGAACTGTTGATGAAGTTGTTCAAATTGATGCAACACATAGTATCGCTTCATTAATTCAAAGAGTTGGCAGAAGTGGTCGAAAAGAAGGAGAAAGTAGTAATTTATATTTGTATGCCACAAATGAATGGAGTTTACTTCAATCAATTGCTTGCTGGCTTTTATACAAAGAAGGGTTTATAGAACCACCACAAAAAAACGAGAAACCATTTGACATTTTAGTTCATCAAGCATTGTCTATAACCAAAGGACATTCGGGTATAATGCTAACAGAATTAATAAATCAACTCAAAGAAAATGCTGCTTTTAGAGAAATTGAGTTGTCAGAAATTGACGAAATACTTAAACACTTAGTTGATATAGATTTTCTTGAAAAATTACAAAACGAAGTAATAATTGGTGTAGAAGGTGAAAAGGTAGTAAACAGACGTGACTTTTATAGCGTATTCAAAACAGAAGAAAATTTCAAAGTAGTAAATGCTGGAAATACAATTGGTGAAATACCATTTTCACCTCAAATTATTGAAGATGAAAACATATTGCTCTCTGCTCAAATTTGGAAAATAAAATTCATTGACCACAAAGCAAAAAAGATTGAAGTCATACCAACAAAAGACGGTAAGAAACCAATGTTTTTTGGTGGTCGAGCTATTATTCATCAAAGAATAAGGGAGAAAATGTTTGAAGTCCTTTATTCTAAAACAGAATACGATTTTCTTGACCAACCAAGTTGTGATGAAACAGAGATTCTGCGTAAAGACTTCTCTGTTTTCAATATTAATAAATTACAATCCGAACGACCTCTGCTAACAGCAGAAAAACATCTTCAGCTATTTACATTCACAGGTACTCGAATAAACAGAACAATTCAACTGCTTTTAAATATAGCAGGAATTAAAAATATCCTTGACGACAGCAGTAGTTCATTTGACATTGAAGAACCTAAACAAGAATTGATTTCGAAATGGAGTTCTTTATCTTTTCCACTTATAGACATTGACAATCATGTTTCAACTCTTTTAGAGAAGAATCCTGCACTTTTGGATTTTTCAAAATGGGGAATATATTTACCAGAAAACTATAAAATAAAACTTTTGAAGGACAGGTACTTTGATATTGAAGAGACGGAACAATTTTTATCTGAAATGAAGTTAGTGGAAAATAAATAGTTTAATCAATTCATAGCCATTTTGCAAAATCTTGCTTAGTAGCCAAAATATAATACAGTATTGTAACTTAAGCTCGTAATTACGAAAGAAGCATTTTTGGTTGCGCAATCGGAATACAATAGAATTTTTAGGAATTTGGGAACGATTGAACAACCCCGATTTTAAACCCGTCAAATTCGACGGATTTAAAATACAGGCCCGATTGAATAGAATAGCTTCACATTAACACCAAAACAATGGATTGAAAAAACAAATGCCATTGGTATTATATCCAAGGCCGGAAGGTATGGTGGAACTTTTGCGCACAAAGACATTGCTTTTGAATTTGCTTCCTGGAGGTCAGTGGAATTTAAGTTGCACCTTATTAAAGAATTCCAGCGGCTAAAGAAAAGGGGCAAAAATCCCTGGACTGGAATGTGAAACGCAGCCTGACCAAAATCAATTATCTTATCCATACTGGTGCCGTTAAATCTCACCTAATTCCCGGGCATTTGAGTAAACAGCAAATCAATTTAGTTTATGTT
>JBBSSE010000093.1:0-8487 GCA_038242375.1 Chitinophagales bacterium | reverse complement strand
TTGACGAAAGCCCGTTTTTTGAATTGATTTTGATTTTTTGGGTGTCATATAATTACCGTTTTTTGTTAAAAATTGGTAACCCTATGTTAGGCTCGGACACAAAACTCCGAAATATGAACTTTGTACTCAGAACTCTGAACTTTGAACTCCTAACTCGGAACTCCGAAATCTGAACTCCGAACTCTGAACTTTGAACTCCGAACTCTGAACTTTGTCACTCCGAACTCTGAACTCCGAACTCCGAACTCTGAACTCTGAACTCCAAACTAAAGAAAACTATTTCCCTATCATCCCGTCCACACTGATCTTTCCCGGACCGCAAAAAAGAATAGTAACCGCCGATGCTAAATACATCATTCCTCTTTCACCGGCACCAAAAATATTTCCATGGGAAACGATAAACACAAGTACACTCATTCCGATGATGATTGGGATGACAGCAAACCTGGTAAATAATCCAAGGATCAAAAAGATGGAACAAAAAAGTTCAGCAAAAATCATGAGTATAAGCGATGTTGTAGAACCCATGCCCATGAAATTAAAAAAAGTATGTTGCAGTTTACTGAACGAAACCATCTTACCATATCCGTGGGAAATCAGCAATATACCCAACACTACTCTTAAAACCAGCATGCCGAAATTGAAAGCACCGGCGCTGTATTTTGTAGAAAGAAATCTTCTCATAATTATTTTTTTATACTTCTGTTAACAAAGATTTGCGCAATTTAAGTTTTCTTACACCCTTCGTTGAAAATAGAAATTTTAACCGAAAAGGTGTTTGTACTTTTGCGAAGAAAAAAAATAAATGCCAGATTAGGAATATTTTCTTTCTTCGCTTTTATTCTGATAAAAAATAAATCAATTATTGATGCGCCCTATTCTTCTTTCATTTGTTCTCGCTGTCTTTACTCTTTCTTCTTTTGCTCAGGCAAATAATAATGTCACCGATCCTGAAAAGAACTTTAAGGAGGCTAAAGACTTCTTTATAAAGGGACAATATGCCCTCGCCTATCCTCTTTTAAAACCCTTGTTGCGGAAATACCCGGAAAATACCCAAACAAGTCATGCTTACCTAAACCAGGATGTGGAATATTACTATATTGTTTGTGGCCTGAAAATGGACCAGGAAATAGCGGAAGAATCTGCCAGAATATTTGTAGAAGCCGCCAACAATGAACCCCGCCAGCAGATGATGAGTTTTCATCTTGCCCGGTATTATTTTATTAAAAATGATTTTGCAAGAGCAGTTATTTTTTATGAAAGAGCAGGCTATGATAACTTAAGTAATGAGGAAATAGCTGATGCGAAATTTGAACTGGCTTATTCCTATTTTAATACGGATCAATTTGATAAAGCAAAACCTCTTTTTAATGAAATTCACCAGTTGCCTGATAATAAATACTATTACGATGCAAATTATTATTACGCTTTTTTAAGCTATAAGGATAAAAATTATAATGAGGCTTTGAAATCATTTTTGGCGGTGGAGTCGATACCCAAATACCAGGCGCTGGTACCATATTATATTGCCCAGCTTTATTATTTCCAGAGCAAAAAAGACGATGCACTTAAATATGCTGAAAAAGCTATGCGGCAGGGTGATGCATCCAACCGCAAAGAATTAAACCTGCTGACAGGACAAATTTATTTTGAAAGAAAAGAGTTTGACAAAGCCCTTCCATTATTGGAAGCGTATGTAAACAGCAGTGATAAAGTGAGCAAGGAAGTAATGTATGAATTGAGCTATTGTTATTACCATGCAAATAAGGTAGAAAAAGCCATTGAAGGATTTAAGCAATTGAGTAATGAGCAGGATTCTTTGGGACAAAACTCCATGTATTTGCTGGGTGATCTATATTTAAGAACCAATCAAAAAGTAAATGCACGGAATGCTTTTAAATATAGCGCAGACAATAGCAGCAACCGGTTACAGCAGGAAATCTCCCGGTTTAATTATGCTAAATTATCCTTTGAGCTTGGCTATAATGATGTAGCCCTTAGTTCCATGAATAGTTTCCTGGAGCTTTATCCTGAATCTGTTTATGCAAATGAAGCTAAAGAGATTGTGATCAATTTATTGGCCAATACAAATAATTATACAGAAGCACTTGCCTTATACAAAACCTTTCCTACGGCTACGCCAACCATGAAAAGGATCTATCCGAAAATACTTTTTGGAAGAGCAACAGAATTGCTCAATGAACAGAAATTAGTAGAGGCAGATGCGTTATTTTCTCAAATAATACAGGACCCGAATTCGGGAACGATCGCCAGCATGGCTCAATTCTGGAAAGGAGAAATTGCCTACAGGCAAAACCGCTATGCTGATGCCATTAAAAGCATGAACGAATATTTAAAATATGGAGGAGTACAGGGAGAAGCAAATATTACCAATGCTCATTATATCCTTGGTTACAGTAATTTAGAATTAGATAATTACATACAAGCGATTGAACACTTTAAGCGCGTAGCACCTTCCATCAGCACCGAATCTTCCAATCTTGCGCAGGATGCGTATGTACGGACGGCAGATGCATATTTTATGCTGAAGAATTATACGACAGCGAAAGGAATGTATCAAAAAGTGCTGGATAATTCCCTGCCGCAAAGTGATTATTCCCTTTACCAAATGGCCCTGATCGCAGGGATCAATAATCCGGGTGAAAAGATCAGAACCTTTAATTCCCTGATCCAGCGTTATCCGCAAAGTGACCTGGTTCCGGAAGCAAATATTCAGATTGCTAACGCGTACATGGCACAACAAAAGTTCAATGATGCGATTCCATACCTTGATAAAGTATTAGCCATTAAAACGGCGTCAGCGCAATATCCAAAAGTTTACCTGAAGAGAGCTTTATCCAATTACAATCTCTCCAGGAACAATGAAGCTTTGGTTGATTATCAAAAACTGATTAGTCAATATCCACAATCGGAAGAAGCCGAAGAAGCTCTGGACAACATGAAGAATATTTACATTGAAATGGGCCGTCCAAATGACTATGTTGACTTCGTAAAGAAAGCCGGAAAAGTGATCAGCGTTTCCGAAGCGGATTCTCTCACTTATGCTTCCGCGGAACTGAAATACCTGAATAATGATTGCGCAGGTGCGATTCCTGCTTTTGATAATTATTTATCTAAATACCCTCAAGGAGCTTATGCGCTGGAAGCATTGTTCTACCGTTCTGATTGTAATTCCAAAAGCAAGGATTGGGCAAAAGCTGCACAAGGTTATGAGGACATTATAAAAATGGGAAGCAGTCGTTTTATAGAAAGATCTGCTCTTGCATTGTCCCGCATCTATTATTTTGAACTGAAAGATTATGCAAAAGCAAAAACCGCCTTTATCAAATTATATGAGATAGCAACCAATCCCGAAGATCAGTTGGAAGCCTTACGTGGCCTTACACGTAGTTTCTACCAGACGAATGATTTTGCGGAAGCAAATATGACTGCAACGGAATTGTTGACAAAAAAAGGAATCAGCACAGATGATAAAGCGATTGCCAACCTCGTGCTGGGTAAATCTCTCCAGGTGAATAATAATTGCAAAGAAGCGATAGCAGCATTTAAACAGGTAGCAGCGATCAATAAATCAGCCTGGGGCGCGGAAGCACGGTATGAGATTGCACATTGCCAATACACGCTTAACCAGCTTGACAATGCAGAAAAATCAGCCTTAGAAGTGATTAAAGTTGCCGGTGTTGATTTATGGGTTGCAAAATCCTATATTTTATTAGGAGATATTTATTGGAAACAAAAAGATTATTTCAATGCGAAGGCCACCTTTAAAAGTGTATCTGATAATGCAACCATTCCGGAAATAAAAACGGAAGCATCAGATAAATTAAAGAAGGTGACAGAAGAAGAGCAAAGTGAATCTAAAATAAAACCATAAGCTCTTTTTCATTGAAACAAAATTGATAATACTATTTCTTTTTATAAAAAAACAGATGATGATCAAATCTTCTTTTAAAATAATTTTTTCCCTTCCGGCTTTTTTCCTTTTTTATTCAACCGCACAAGCGCAGGTGGATTCTACAAGAAGGCAAACCATTGAGATCACTTCGGAATACAAACCCGATTTACGGAACATGGTGAAAATTAATCTCTCCGCCACACCTATTTCACCGGATACCGGCCGGGCGAGGCTTGCCTATAATATTCCCGCTCAAAATTTATTTTTCTCCTACCAACCGGTGGCTCTAAGCCCGCTCGCCCTAAATATGGATAGTGTGGTAAATCTGGGTGATAGAAACCAAGTAAAACTTGGTTTTGGCAACCTGTCCACTCCGTATGTTTCCGGAGCCTTAAGTTTTGGCGATGCTGAAAAAAGCCTTTTGAATATTTATGGAGATTATACTTCCTCCAGGGGAAACATAAAGAACCAGGATTTTAGTGAAATTAATGCCAAGGCCATGGGAAGTCTTTTTATAAAGAATAATGAGCTTTATGGAAAATTAGGGCTTGCTCAACATGAGTATTATCAATATGGTTACAATCATTCCCTTCATGATTATAGTAAGGATCAGTTACGCAGAAGTTACCAGGATTTGAATGTAGGCGTTGGTTTTAGGAATATTTTTCTGAATGACCTGGGTATTAATTACAATCCATATGTAGAAGCGCATTCATTTGGCAGAGAGGGAATTGCTTCTGAAACGACCTTGATCTTAAATCTTCCCGTAGAGAAAAAGTTTGGTGAAAATGTGGGGGTAAAAGTTTCTTTATTGGGTAATTTCAACACCTATCAGATCAAGAATGCTCATTTAAAAGTCAGCAATAATTTGTTCCAGCTTGCACCGGAATTTATTTACAAGGGCGATAAATTTAATTTTCATGGAGGGGTAACTCCATCCTGGAATAATAATGAATTGTCTATCCTTCCAAATCTATACGCTGAAATTCCTCTTCATGATAATCTGTTTTTGATACAAGGTGGCTGGGTAGGACGTTTTATTGAAAACAGTTTCCGCACTTTGAGTGGAGAAAATCCGTATATCCAGGATCCGATCTTCCTGAAGAACACAAAAGAAGTTCAATATTACGGAGGTATAAAAGCCACGATCAGCAAGCATTTTAACTTTAATGCGAAAGTTGCTTACCTTAATTATGATGATGTGCCTCTATTTGTAAATGATAATTTTGACGGAAAAACATTTGTTATCACAAACGAAAGGAAACTGAAAAACTTCCAGATCCATGGCGATATGAATTTTATAAACCAGGATAAATTTACCCTGACAGCAGGATTGGATTTAAATACCTATACCGGTTTGAAAGATAATACCAAAGCCTGGGGACTATATCCACTAAAGCTGAACAGTTCCGTAAGATGGTACGCGTTTGACCAGCTTATTGTGAAAGGTGACCTGATCGCTTTCTCCGGTGGTAAAGCCCTAAACAGCGACCTTAGTTCAAGAAATATGAAGGGTGGAACTGATTTGAGTCTTGGTGCAGAGTTTAAAATAAATAAACAATTCAGTGCCTGGGCAGATTTCAATAATGTGCTTAACAGCCATTACGAAAGGTGGAACAATTATCCTGTTTACGGATTCCAGGGGATGGGTGGAGTTATATTCAGGTTTTAAAACCTATCATAATCTTTTTAAAACAGAATGATTTTCTTTTTAAATAAAATTTTAGATTTGTCCTGATTATGTTGAACCTAATTACATCTTATTTAATTCAATCAGGAGAAGTTGTTCTTCGGGGCATAGGCTCCTTTACGCTTGTAAGTACTCCGTCCACTTTGGATGTGGCGAATAAGGAAATATTGCCTCCGGTTTATGAATATCGTTTTTCAGATATCAGTGGTCAGCCTGAGGAAGCAACTATTCAATATCTCGCCTACAAAAAAGGAATTGACAGTAAGGAAGCTTTGGAGGAAATGAAACAGTTCTGCAGTCAATTGAAAGAAAAAATTTTATCCGGAGAAAAGATCCGGTTCAATTCAATCGGAATTTTACAAGCGGACTCCTCCGGTAATATAGTATTTGAACCAGAGAATATCCAATCGTTTTATCAAGCCGTTCCGGCAATAAGAGTTGTACATAAAGAGGTAAAACATGCCATGATCGTGGGCGACAAGGAAACCAATTCATCAGAAATGAATGAGATCTTAAATGGCGAACCTGAAACTCAAACCAGGAATTCATTTTGGAAGATTGCCGCTATTATATTATTTCTTATTGGAGCGGGCATATTGATCTATCATTTTTATTCTTCCGCTTCAGAGAATCCATTTGGAAATGGCAATAAGGTCATTCCACAAGCAAAATCCGACACGTATATTTCCCGTTAGTTTACAGGCTTAATCCAATACAATATATTTGCATGATGATCGAATACAAAGTTTGCCCGCTTTGTGGGAACGAACACATACTCCCGGTTTTATCAGCGGAAGATTACACGGTATCTCACCAATATTTTGACATTTGGGAATGCAGTAATTGCTCGGTTCGTTTTACTCAAAATGCGCCCTCTCCCGGGGAGATCGGGAAATATTATCAATCAGAAAATTATATTAGTCATAGCGATACTTCTACCGGACTGATCAATAATTTATACCATCGTGTGCGCAAGCGGACATTGATCCGGAAGAAGAAACTCATGGAAGAGTTTACCGGAAAAAAATCCGGAAGTATCCTCGATGTTGGATGTGGCACCGGGGCGTTTTTGCATACGATGAAACAAGCCGGCTGGGAAGTAACAGGTCTGGAACCGGATGAGAACGCGGCTAAAAAAGCGAAAGAATTATATGGCCTTGAGCCAATGAAGGCAGATGAGATTTACAATCTATCCCCTGCTTATTTCGATGCAATAACGATGTGGCATGTATTGGAACATGTACATGACCTGCATGGCTACATGAAAAAATTAAAAAGCCTTTTAAAACGCGGTGGTAAATTATTTATAGCTGTACCAAATTATACATCGTATGATGCGGCAAGATATCAACAATTTTGGGCTGCTTATGATGTTCCCCGTCACCTCTATCATTTTTCACCTAAATCAATGAAGGAGTTATTTTCGCTTCATGGTTTAAAAGTTGAAAAACTTCTTCCTATGTGGTTTGATAGTTTCTACGTAAGTATGTTGAGCGAACAATATCAAAACGGAAAACCCAATGCTCTTGCAGGAGCTATAACTGGAGGAGTTTCAAATGTAAAAGCTTTGGGAAATCCGGAGAAATGCAGCTCCGTCATTTATGCGGGTGAGGCAGAAAATAGTTAGCTGAAATTAAAAAGAAATTTACAAGAAAAGCCTCACAGTTTTCGAAATCTGTGAGGCTTGATTTTTTTAAGGAAAAAAAAGGTGATTGATCCTTTTAATTCTGATGATTATATTTCTTAAAGGGCGGCGGCGCCTGCGCTTGCTGCGGCATGATCATTTTCTACAGCGCTTCCGCTTACACCAATAGCTCCGATGATTTCTCCTTCTTTATTCTTAATGGGAACACCACCCGGAAAGGTGATTAATCCCTGGTTTGAATGTTCGATATTGTAGAGTGAACCTCCCGGTTGAGATAATTCTCCGATAGATCCGCTGTTCATATCAAAAAAACGGGCAGTTTTTGCTTTTTTTATAGAGATATCTCCGGAACCTAACCAGGCGCCATCCATACGCACAAAAGCTACAAGATTTGCACCTGCATCCACTATTGCAATATTCATTTTTGTATCTAATGAAATTGCTTTTTCTTTTGCAGCAGCAATTAATTTTTCCGCCTGGGCTAATGTAATATTCATGTATTTGGGTTTAAAATTTACTAAAGCGACAAATATAAAGCAAAGCGTTCGAGGTAGCTGTTAACAAGGAAACATAATGAGTCAATATTTTTTAGAAGATATTTTAGTGAAAAAAAAAACAGGATAATTTCTCACCTGAATCGATAAATTAATTATATATATTTGAGATGTCAATTCTGTTTTTAAAATTGAACTATAAACTTCAAAACTTCCACATGAGATCAACATTCCTGTTTATTTTCCTCTTTTCTACAATTCATTTATTTGGTCAGAACGAGGCTGCTGTGGATTCCATCGCCAATGAGATCTGTATTACTTTGAAAAATAATCCTGAGCCGGATGATTCAATAAGGGTTTTTCAGGCGTTCGGCAAACATCTGACTCCTTTTGTGGCTGATATGGAGGAAGAAACTGCCATGGAATTCGCGAACAATGTCTTTTTCAGGCTTCAAAAGAACTGCAAATTATTTTGGGATATTTTGCAAAGAAATTCTCCCGAGACAGCGAATTGGCAGGAAGTAACAGGCATTCCCGAATCAAAAATTACTCCGGAAGAATTCCTGGATTTTAGGAAAATCTTCTCCTTTAAATATCTTGAACCAAATGGCGATTCGGTACATGTATCGATTGAGGATTCGCAATGGAAGGAACGGTTTAAAGATGATTCTTATTCCCATCTGAATATGAAATGGCTGAATGATTCCACCTTTGAACTTACATTCATTAAAAGTAATAATGA
>JBBSSE010000092.1:0-8542 GCA_038242375.1 Chitinophagales bacterium | reverse complement strand
GAGACCTGGAAAAAAAAACAACAACCCTAAATCTTGGTCCTACGCACCCCGCTACGCATGGTGTGTTTCAAAACATCATTGAACTGGATGGTGAAACCGTGGTAAGTGCAGAACAAACGATTGGATACATTCACCGTGCTTTTGAAAAAATTGCAGAGCACCGCCCATTGTACCAGATTACACCATTGACAGATCGATTAAATTATTGTTCAGCGCCCATCAACAATATGGGCTGGCATATAACATGTGAAAAGTTACTTGGTGTAAAAACACCCAAAAGGGTGGATTATTTGCGGGTAATTATCATGGAACTTTCCCGCATTTCAGATCACCTGATCTGTAATTCCATTGTAGGAGTTGACAGCGGAGCCTTTACAGGTTTCCTCTATGTAATGCAGTATCGGGAATTAATTTATGAGATATATGAAGAAATATGCGGTTCAAGATTAACGACCAACATGGGACGTATCGGAGGTTTCGAAAGAAATTTCACGAACCAGGCCTGGATGAAAATTGAGAAGTTTTTAAAAGAATGGCCGGCAGTTTTAAATGAATTTAATGATCTTTTTTTACGGAACAGGATATTTATGGACCGTACCATCGGCGTAGGGCCTATATCCGCGGAACGTGCCCTAAACTATGGGTTTGTAGGGCCAAATTTACGTGCAGCAGGTGTCGATTATGATGTACGGGTGCATACTCCTTATAGTAGTTATGAAGATTTTGATTTTACCATTCCTGTTGGTTCAAAAGGAGATAGCTATGACCGATTCTTAGTACGTGACCAGGAAATGAAACAAAGCTATGAAATCATAAAACAGGCTTATCAGAAAGTACAGGAATTTAAAGGCGTTGAAGCCGAAGTGTTTCATGCGGATGTTCCTGAATATTATTTGCCGGATAAGAAAGATGTTTACACCAGTATGGAAGCATTGATCTTTCACTTTAAGATCATCATGGGTGAAACGAAAATGCCCAAAGGAGAAGTATATTCTTCTGTGGAAGGCGCTAACGGTGAACTGGGGTTTTATTTGATCAGTGATGGAAGCCGGGCTCCGTATAGATTGCATTTCAGAAGGCCGTCTTTTATTTATTACCAGGCCTATTCAGAAATGGCAAAAGGAGGAATGTTGGCAGATGCAATCATTACGATGAGTAGTTTGAATCTCATTGCAGGTGAAATGGATGCATAATATTAAGGTTGAACACTTTGGAAATGAATCATTTCTGAAGGATTAAAAAAAAATAAACAGACCGAAAAGAAATGGAATTTTCTCAAAAAAAATTAGACCAGATAAAGGAACTGACCAGCAGATTTCCGGAGGGAAAGCATAAAAGTGCTTTACTGCCGGTTTTGCATATGGCACAGGAGGAGTTTGGGGGCTGGTTAAGTACAGCAACAATGGATTACGTGGCTTCTGTCCTTAATTTACAACCTGTGGAAGTGTATGAAGTAGCTTCTTTTTATACTATGTATTATTTAAGTCCTGTAGGAAAATATGTGTTTAGTGTGTGCCAGACCGGACCATGTATGGTAAGAGGAAGTGATGACATCATTGCTTATATCAAGGAGAAATTAGGTATTGGCATAGATGAAACGACACCTGATGGACTTTTTACCTTGAAAGTAGTGGAATGCCTGGGAGCATGTGGTTATGCGCCGATGATGGCCATGGGAAAGCATTATAAAGAACATTTGACAAAAGAAAGAATAGACGAAATTGTCGAAGAGTGTAGGGCAGAGGCGGCATTGAATAATTAGATAATGAGGATTTGAGAGATTTAGTCTTTCCCAGGTTTTAATATTTTTTGAAAACATACATGTCCTGGTTTGCCGGGATAAAATTGAAAGGAACAAATAATTATGAGCAAAAAAATATTATTAGATAAAGTTCATATCGAAGGAATCAGACACTTTGATGTTTACCGCAGAGAGGGTGGCTATCGAAGTGTGGAAAAAGCATTAAAAATGTCGCCTGAAGAAGTGACGGAGGAAGTGAAGAAAAGTGGATTAAGAGGTCGCGGTGGTGCAGGATTTCCTACTGGTTTAAAATGGAGTTTCCTGGCAAAACCTGATGGTGTACCCCGTCACCTGGTTTGTAATGCGGATGAGAGTGAACCCGGTACATTTAAAGACCGTTACCTAATGGAGTTTATTCCACACCTTTTAATTGAAGGAATGGTTACTTCTTCCTATGCATTAGGGAGTAATGTTTCGTTCATTTATATCCGGGGAGAGTATGATTGGGTTTGTGATATTCTGGATGAAGCCATTGCTGAAGCAAAACAAAATGGTTTCCTGGGGAAAAATATTTTAGGAAGTGGTTTCGATTGTGAAGTCTATACACACCGTGGAGCAGGAGCATATATTTGTGGAGAAGAAACAGCCTTACTGGAAAGCCTGGAAGGTAAAAGAGGATTGCCAAGAATAAAACCGCCATTTCCTGCGGTAAAAGGCGCCTGGGACAGGCCTACTGTTGTAAACAATGTAGAAACGATTGCCGATGTAGTTCCGATCATCAATGATGGCGGAGATGAGTTTGCAAAACTTGGAGTGGGCAAATCAACAGGGACAAAATTAATTTCTGCCTGTGGAAATATCAACAAGCCGGGTGTGTATGAAATAGACATGAATATTTCGGTAGAAGAGTTCATATATGGTGATGAATATTGCGGAGGAATCCCCAATGGTAAAAGATTGAAAGCATGTATTCCGGGTGGATCATCCGTTCCGATTTTACCAGCCAATTTACTGTTGAAAACAGCCAAAGGAGAAACCAGGTTAATGAATTATGAAAGTCTTTCTGATGGAGGTTTTCTCACCGGAACTATGATGGGATCAGGTGGTTTTATCGTATTGGATGAAGATCAATGTGTCGTTCGCCATACCTTATCACTGGCAAGATTCTATCATCATGAAAGTTGCGGACAATGTTCTCCCTGCCGGGAAGGAACAGGTTGGCTGCATAAAATTCTGGCTAAAATTGAATCAGGAAAAGGTGAAATGAAAGATATTGATTTGCTGTGGGATGTTCAGCGGAGGATCGAAGGAAATACGATTTGTCCTTTGGGAGATGCAGCGGCCTGGCCGGTTGCAGCAGCTATTCGCCATTTCAGGGATGAATTTGAATGGCATGTAACGAATAAAGAGGAATGTTTGACCAGGAATTTTGGACTGGCACATTATGCGGATTCATTGGAGATGACGGTTTAGGGCAGGTTTAGAAGGTGAAATTATAGAATATTGAAATTATTTTGATAACAAGCAAACAAATAAAAGAGGTTATAGATATAATTGTTGAAGAAATTCAACCGGAAAAGGTTTTCTTGTTTGGAAGCTACGCTTCCGGTATACCGGATAAACATAGCGATATTGATATCATTGTGATTGTGAATAAGGAGATGGGAAAGAAAAAAAGAATTGAAGATGTTGTGAGATTGAATATCAAAACAGCATTGCCAAATCTGATGTTTCCAAAGGATTTTAAAATGTACAGTTTAGAGGTGTATAGGAAACTAATGGATAATAAATATTGTTTTTTGGGGAACGCTTTACAAAATGCTAAAATATTATATGAACGACAGTAGTAACTGTATTATAATAAAGAAAAAAAATATTAAATTATACGGATCCAATTGAAGTGACGGATTTGGAAAAACAATTATAATAAATATTTACTATAAATAAGAATGCAGAAATTAGAAACCATAGAAATAAAAAACTTTAAATCCATACGCAATGCAAAAATCGAAGATTGCAGGCGTGTGAATATTTTTATTGGTTATCCTAATGTAGGTAAGAGTAATATTTTGGAGGCTATTAGCTTATTAACTTTTATACCTGAAAACAGAAAACCCTTAAAGTTGAAAAGTCTGGTCAGGCATGAAAAATTAACCCAGTTCTTTAATTATTATAATATTCAAAATCCGGCGGTTATTAAGTTTAATGAACATTATGAATTAGTGATAAATTATAAGGACGAAGGAAAGTTGAGATTTAATCTTTTTGACGATAAAGAGACGAATCAGGATCTCGATTCAAATTTTATAGATCTTTTGGTCGGTGAAGAACAAATATTTTCAAGTTCTACAGGTGATATTGATACATTTTCCGGAAGAATGAAAGAATTGCAGAATTTACGCGTTAAGCCTTATAAGTTTTCGGAAGATAAAGTTTATAATGAAAGTTATTCAGCCCTTGAACTAAAAGCACCTTTTGGTAGGAATCTCTTTGAGTTGATAGTGAATAATAAAAAGATCCAAAAGGAATTTTCTGAATTATTAAAACCCTGTAATTTAGAATTAGTAATTGATATATCAAGTGGTGATGTGAAAATTTCTCCACCTATTAAAGATGGAATTATTAAAACCATTCCAATTTCTCTAATAGCAGATACGATAATAAGACTTGTATTCTTTAAAACAGCCATTATATCAAATAAAAATTCAGTTTTACTTTTTGAGGAACCGGAATCTCATATGTTTCCACCTTATATTTCAAAATTAACCAATGATGTAATATTCGATGAAAATAGAAACCAGTTTTTTATTACAACGCATAGTCCATTTGTTCTGAATGATTTAATGGATAATTTAAAAGAGGATGAATTGGCCGTTTATATTGTTAGCAATATAGAAGAAACGGGTGAAACTAAAGTTCAAAGGATGAACAAGGATGATATGCATGAAGCCTATCAATTTGGCTATGATTTTTTTATGAATATTGAGAAATTTACTTCTGTAGTTCATCATGAATAATTTAGAACATAGCTGGTGGATGCATTTTGTGCCTGAATGTTATTTTGATACAATTCTTTTAAGAAGATTACTTCAAACAAATAAAAGATTAGTTCATAGAAAAGGAAGTAATAATGTAGTAAATGATTTAAACAATAGATTGGTTGATAAATTTGCCGTTGGAATTATAGATAAAGATAAAAATGAGCTGGATTATATAAATGATTGCGAAGTTGTATTTGATGAGAATAAGCTGATTTTGTGGAAACACAAAAATAGAATGCAGTTTCTCTTTCAAATAAATCCTCCTTTAGAGAAATGGGTAATAGAGATAATGTATGAAAATAATTTGCAAATTGAAAATTTTGGCTATTCCAGAAATTTTAAAAAATTAAAACGTCAAATTAAAAATGATATCGATAACGAAAATGATGGAAAATTAAATAAATTGATTAGTGCAATTATCAAAACAAACTGCTCAACAATTATTAAATTGAAATCTTCTTTGCTTTATTTAAAAGATAAAAACTACAATGTAGATTTAAACGAATTAAGAAATGGCTGAAGAACAAAAATTAATTAAAGTAACTATTGACGGCATTACCATAGATGTTCCGGAAGGCACAACTATTTTAAATGCTGCTCGCCTGATAGGGCCGGAAGTAGCGCCGCCTGCTATGTGTTATTATAGCAAATTGGAAGGAAGTGGAGGTAAATGCAGAACCTGCCTGGTAGAAGTAGCAGCCGGTTCTACAAAAGATCCACGTCCGATGCCTAAATTGGTCGCTTCCTGCCGAACAAATGTGATGGATGGAATGATCGTGAAAAATACGACCAGTGAAAAGACTTTGGATGCAAGAAGAGGCGTTGTTGAATTTTTATTAATCAACCATCCACTCGATTGCCCCATCTGTGACCAGGCAGGAGAGTGTTATTTGCAGGACCTTAGTTACGGTCATGGAGATGGCTTTACACGCTATGAATTTAAGCGAAGAACATTTGTGAGAGAAGATATCGGGCCGCTTATTCAATTGCATATGACACGATGCATCCTGTGTTACAGGTGTGTGTATGTGGCAGATCAATTAACAGATAAGCGTGTTCATGGAATCTTAGACCGCGGTGATCAGTCAGACATTTCCACTTATATTTCCAGAGCTATTGATAATGATTTTAGCGGAAACATGATCGATGTTTGTCCCGTTGGAGCCTTAACAGATCGTACTTACCGCTTTAAAAACCGTGTTTGGTTCTTAAAACCCCACGATGCTCACCGCGATTGTGATAAATGCTGCGGAAAGGTGACTTTGTGGCAAAGAGGTGATGAAGTTTACAGAGTTACTTCACGCAAAGATCCATATGGTGAAGTACAGGATATTGATGGAAAAGCTGCCTGGATATGTAATACATGCCGTTTTGAAAAGAAGAAAACATCTGATTGGGTTATTGAAGGTCCTACTAAAATTGACCGTCATTCCGTTATTTCAGCTAATCATTATGAAGTAAAGGACATACCTCCGGATCCTTTAAATCAAGTTTTAGCAGGTCGTGATCCACATTTATTAATGAATATTTCCAAAGTAAGTGAGGTAAATGATAAGGATATAGATCTAAGCATCCTTCCAGGTCCGGCTACCTCCATTACATTTATTGAAAGAGACGAAGCAAAAGAAATAGCAGAGGCAGATAAAGAGCGATTAGGAATTAATGATTTTAAAAAAGTACTATAATTAAATTAGTTTTTATACCATGTATATAAACCCGACTTTCCTGGCTGTAGATGCGGCCTTCCTTATTGAAAAACTGGTTTTAATTGTAGCTGTTGTTACCGGTTCATTATTGATAGCGATGTACTGCACCTGGGGCGAAAGAAAAGTGGCTGGTTGGATTCAGGATAGAAGAGGTCCAAACCGCGCAGGCCCTTTGGGATTATTCCAACCGCTCGCTGATGGGTTGAAATTATTTTTTAAAGAAGAAATTATTCCAACACACGCTAATAAGTTTCTATTTGTATTAGGCCCTGTTCTGGCTATGCTTACCGCAATCATGGTAGGTGCGGTTATTCCCTGGGGAAATAAAATAGATTTTTTTGGACGGGAAGTTTCCATGCAGATTGCAGACATTAATATTGGAATTCTGTATGTTTTTGGCGTAGTAGGATTAGGTGTTTACGGAATCATGATCGGCGGATGGGCAAGTAATAATAAATACTCTTTGTTGGGAGCAATGCGTGCCGCGTCTCAAATTATCAGTTATGAGTTGGCAATGGGAATTTCGATTATTGCTTTACTCATGATCACAGGCACGCTTAGTCTGAACCACATGGTGGATCAGCAAATAGACAAGGTGTGGTATGTGTTTTATCAGCCACTTGGTTTCCTGATCTTTCTGATATGTGCTTTTGCCGAAACCAATCGTACACCCTTTGATTTGCCGGAGGCAGAAAATGAATTGATTGGTGGATACCATGCTGAATACTCTTCCATGAAACTTGGTTTTTATTTGTTTTCGGAATATATCAATATGTTTTTGAGTAGTGCTGTTATGGCTACCTTATATTTTGGCGGATATGATATTCCTTTTGTAAATGATGCGAAACTGGTTGAAACTATCGGGCTTAACTGGACAGCATTTTTACAGCTTGGAGTTTTATTTGCTAAAATTCTGGGTTTCATATTCCTGTTTATGTGGGTGAGGTGGACGATTCCCCGTTTCCGTTACGATCAATTAATGAATCTTGGATGGAAAGTACTCTTACCTTTGGCGCTAATTAATATGTTCGTGACAGGTGCAATCATTTTAATAAAACAAAATGGCTGGCCTTTTTAAAAGAATAATTGCAAAAAAACACTTGCAAGGGAATAAAAACACGCGGAGAGAAAATCTCCAAAATTAAAAATAAACGTAGAAATATTTAAAAGATATCGTGATGCAAGCATTAACAAATAGAGTAAAACCAGTTTCCAGGGAGCCCATGACGTGGGTGGAACGCATGTATCTGCCTGCCATTTTTAAGGGTATGGTCATTACATTGAAACATTTATTCAAGAAAAAGGCGACTATTAATTATCCCGAAGTAAAACGAACATATAGTCCCGTATTTCGTGGATTACAAATATTAAACAGAGACGAAGAAGGACGCGAAAATTGTACTGCCTGCGGATTATGTGCAGTTGCTTGTCCTGCAGAAGCTATTACCATGGAAGCGGCAGAACGCAAACCTGGTGAAGAGCATTTATACAGAGAAGAAAAATATGCAGCAAAATATGAGATAAACATGCTTCGCTGCATTTTTTGTGGTTTGTGTGAAGAAGCTTGTCCGAAAGATGCCGTATATCTTTCAGAAACGCATGCGCCTGCAAATTATGGTCGTGAGGGATTTATATATGGAAAACCGGAATTATTAATTCCACATCCAATTGAAAATCCGGAAGAATTTGCAAAAGCCCGGGGAAACAGGGCTCAGCATCCTGAAGGCCATGGAAATGAACATTAATTAAGAAAAAAATTGAAGTCAGGTTTTACCAAAACTTCAAAGAAGAATCTGAACATAATCGATTAACAAACTTAAAAAAAACCGAATTCAAATTATAATGGGACTATCTCAAATTCTATTTTGGTTTCTGACGGCTTTAGCACTTGTGGCTGCTGTTGGTGTCATTACCAGTAAAAACCCCATCTACAGTGTACTATGGCTTATTGTAGTATTTTTTGCCATTTCCGGACATTATGTTTTAATGAACGCGCAATTCCTGGCTATCGTCAATATTATTGTATATGCCAGTGCTATTATGGTGCTGTTTCT